>JAHWHQ010000013.1 GCA_019323195.1 Candidatus Woesearchaeota archaeon
CAGAAAAATTGGTACAAAATATAATCTGATTTATTATAGTATATAGGAGTGAGGATTAAAAGAAGCATAAGAAAGACTAAAAACAATCTTTGGGATGGGCATTAAACTTCAGATGCGGGAAGTCTGTTGTTAAAAAACTTTACTTTTCCTTCCATTTTTTTCCTCCACATATAATGAAAAAAGAATTCTATAATTCTCTTACATTAATGATTTCGTATTATTGTATGGTAAATTCCCTTTCTTTTATAAGGTTAACTATATTTAGTAGCGGACTAAAGTCAGTTATAATAAATAGCCGCTACTAAATAAAGAAAGACAAACAATTATAACCTATTTTTGTCTTTCTCTAATTTTTGCTGGTTTTTTGGGATTTGCCTGCCTGAAATGCTGTTTGTTTCATTTTAGATGTTGCAAAATCAAAGGCTTTATATAACTAACCCCACAAGTAAGACAAATGGGGCAGCAGGAGGTATATGATTTCTTAAAGAAAAATAGAAGTTCATGGTTCACTTCAAAAGAGATAACAAAAAAGCTCGACATCTCTTTGGGGTCAGTTACGATGAGCCTTAAAAAGCTAAGGCAGTCTGGAATCCTCCATCATAGATTTACTGGAGAAAGAAACTCTTACCAGTATCGCTTTAAGGGATAGCGCAATACCCTAAATGGATTTATATAATTTTATAGTTTTCTTCATGCAGCTTCTTATAATACTTCTCTACTTCTTCAATACTCATTGATTTTAGCTCTTCTGTAGTGCATATTTTCATTTTTCCCCCCTATTATTATAGGGAATGCAGTATAGGTTATTAAGCTTTGGAACTGTACAGCAGTGAAAAGCCTTGATTATGCTGGCCCCTATAATGCATCCCTCTAATCAGAAAAAAATGCCCCCAACGGGATTTGAACCCATGTCATGGGCTCGAGAAGCCCATATGCTTGGCCGGACTACACCATGGGGGCGCAATTTGCCTTAATGCAACGCCACGGCCCGGACTTTCACTCCAGAGGCCTTCTCCTTCTGGCTTTTGAACCGGGATATCCTTTCGGAAACAAGCTTTTTGTTTTGAACTCCAAGCATACGCCTTCACTATTTCCATAGTAAAGATTGCGCAGTACCAGATTGTGCCACCGTGGCAGTTCCCTGGAGTTCGCTTCTTACCGGCACAACCCTTTATCTTATCGAAAAGGCACTGTTTATAGCTGGAGTTTACATTCCTATTTAAATGTTTTATCATTCTTAGTATGTGCATAGCACCCTAAGCCCTTATCCCCAGGCTGTTAGAATTAGTGGTTATCTCCTTCCCGTTGAAATTGAACCTTGCGATTGTCGGTGACAGGTTAAACTCCCCCAGTATGGAAAGGTGTGATTTTATCTTATATGAGATGACCCTTTCATCCCCGCTCTCCAGCCATTCGATGAACCATTTTATTATTGTCCCTTTTTTTTCATGCTTCAGTATCTTGGTAGGCTGCAGGGTCCCTATGGTAAGGCATTTCTCTATATCTACAATGTTTGGTATCCTGTCGATTATCTCGATGTTCTTTATTTTGTTCTTGCTCCTGTTGCTTATGTTTAATACAACCTTCAGCTCAGATACCCCTCCCTCCTTTAGTGCGATGTTAGTTGCCTGTTTCCTTATCGTGAGCGGGCTTCTGAACAGGTAATATAATCCCATCATTATTGCCAGCAATGCGACGATTATAAGCAGGGTTACATAATTCCTTGTGATCTGGATATTGATGCTTTCCCCTGGCGCTATGTCAGCCGCTATCACAAGATACCTTTTTCCGTCCTCTTTGATGAATTTTCCTTTTGGCCTTGATGATGTGAAAAGCATATGCAGGATTGAGGATTCTGTCTTGAACCCCTCTGTATACCTTACGTTCCCCTCATTTTTAAGGGTTATATCCTCTATTATCTTCATGAATCCCCTATCTGTTTTTTCTTTTTTTACAAGCTCTACGGCCTCTATCACCTCTATCCTCTTTACTTTTGTGTCGAGCGTTTTGTTGTTAGCTATAAGCTTAACTACTAGAGTATCTTCCTGCGGCATCGTCTGCGGGTTTATGCTTTTCGTCAGTGATATGGTCTTCCTTTCCTTCTTTCCCAGGCTTTCCTTGATCTCTTCCTGTATAAGGTTGCTTTCTACCTGCACTGTAATCTCAGGATATTCCATTATGTTTTGGTTGTTTAGTATTATGTTTATCAGGATGTCCTTTGTAGGGTTGATCTTATCATTCATCATAATAGTTGCCAGCACTGTTTCCACATAAGTTCCTGCCTCAGGCGAAACTATGTTTACCCTTAACGGTGTGCTTACTTTCTCTTTTTTGCTTACCAGCTCGACGATAACGTTCACGTCATAGACACCGTAATTTGATACATGCAGCGGGTTTATGAACAGCTCTACCTCTTTTTCTTCGTTTGGCCCTAAAGAAAATTGTATAGGGTTCATTATGGGCTCTGTCTTTACCTCCCATACAGGGTAATCCAGTGTTTTTACCTTGAACGCCTCTTTTGTTTTGAGGTCGTTCCTTAACGTAAGCTTGAATTCAGCGAGCTGGCCCATTGTTATTGTATTGTCTATCTCCTCAAAAGTAGCTCCAAAGCTCCTGGCATGGACACTAACAGAAAGCAAAAATACTACTAAAACCACCAAAACACCTTTTTTTATAATCCCCATTCTACACCCACTATCCTTATCAGCCTGTAGTAATATATAAAATTATCGATTATGTCCGGAAATGCCCCTCACAGAGGGAGCTAATTTTGCTGTCATTTGCTATTTATGGGTGGTTCTGGAGCATTCTTGGAAATTTCCAAAATTTTAAGAACAGAGCTATACTACTTAATTAGGTGTATATATGTCTCTTGAAAAGGTTGCCTTAAGATACGGAAACAGCACTGTAAGCATAGAGATACCTCCGGGTAATCTGGCAGGTTTCATAAGCCCCTCCTCAAGAAAAGGTCTTGCCCTCTCCTATGGCATGTCTTCCTTGCCTGTTGTTAGGGCTTTAGAGCAGGCTATTGCCTCTTCTGAAATTGATTTAGATGATTTTGTCAATAACAAGGATGTTTGCTGCATGATCGAGGATTGCACGAGGAAAGAGCCTTATGAGGATATTTTAAACGTTCTTGCCCCTCGATTAAAGAATGCAGCATTCGTAAGGTTTATCATAGCGACAGGAGCCCATAACCCTGATGAGGAAGGCAATAAGAGATTATCAGATATAATAAGGCGTATTGCAGTTTGTTTTGGTCTTGATTTCGAGCTTTGCATCAACGATTCAAGGTCTTCTTATGAAAATTTCGAATGTGTCGGCATCTCAAAAGAAGGCAATAAGATATACGTCAATAAGAAAGCTTTGTATGTCAGTGGATCAAAGAGGTTTGAAAGAATGCTTATTGTCGCTGACATGAAGCCGCATTATTTTGCAGGCTACTCGAACGCCTTAAAGGATTTCCTTCCTGGTGTTTGCCATGTCTCCACGATTGAGAAAAACCATTCCTTAGCCCTGCATCCAAGATCAGCATTTGGCTCTCATCCCTGGCATTATGATCCTGCCAGGCGTAATAACCCCTTGGCAGCTGAGATGGAAGAGGCTTTCTATATGGTCGAGCCCAGCGTGGATAATGTTTATGCCCTTGCAATGGTCATCTCAGGAGACAATATTGTCTGGGCAAAGGCTTCTGATATTAAGTCAGCAACAGAGGAAGGGATAAGGGTTGTGGATAAATTAACAAGCTTTAGCCTTGATCCTGTTGATCATATCATTGTAGGTCCCGGCGGCTACCCTAATGACAGGGAGATTTATACTGCTCAGCGGTCTTTAGAGCTGACAAAAAACGCTCTCAAAGATGGTGGCGAGATCTTATGGGTGGCAGAATTTAAGGAGGGCATAGCAGGGCATGGGGATGAAAAGAAGCATTTTTATGATCCCCTTCTGAAGCCTTTGGATGATGTCTTAAAAATGAAAGATTCTGATTACATATTATACCATCATAAGGCCTATAAGTTTGCAGAGTTGATGAAAAAGGCCAGGCATGTCCACGTCTACTCCAGCCTTGATCCAGGTGTTATTTCCAGTATCCACATGAATCCTGTCAAAGACCCCCAGAAGATTGTTGATGCCTGGCTGCAAAAAAATCCCAATGCAAAGATCCTTGTCTTTGATGAGGCCAATAAGCTGGCTGTTTATGGGAAATAATGGGGTTGCGGAGATTTGAACTCCGGTTACCAGACCCCCAGCCTGGCATCATTCCAAGCTAGATCACAACCCCAGGCTGTGCAATAGCTTCTTAAGATTGAAAACAGCCCCTTATTTATAATCTTTTGTAAATATCTTTTCTGTGGCCTATCCTCACAACAATTATCTTATTCCCTTTTATTATTATCTCCAGAACTGCCCTGTAATCCTGTATTCTTAGCCGCCATAGTTTCGTCCCTTCCAGCCTTTTTACAAAATGAAACGGCTCAAATCTTATAGAATAGAGTTTTTTTAATATACCCTCCCTGTCTTTTTTAGGCACCTTATCTAAGAATTTATTTGCAGTTTCTGTAATATCAATAGAATACATTTTATGCTTTCAGCCTTATCCCATAGCCCTTGGCAACATCTTCTATTGATTTAACCCTGTTAGCCTTAACATCCTCAAGTCCCTGTTGTATCTCCTTGATCTCCTCTTCTGTTAGGGGCTCTTCCTCTGCCTCCTGGATAAGCCTGTTGATTATCTCATCATAGGACTGCCTTCCATAATTCTTAAACGACCTTAATCTTTGTGCGGTCTTTTTCTTCAATTGTATCATCGTGGTTTCCATCATAATCACCTTTATAATTACTTATAAAGTTATTATAAACTAGTATATAAGTTTTTTGGTTTTAGGTTAGCTAACCTGGCTCACATGCTCATCCTTGTCGATCCTTATTACATTATCGACAAACGATTCTATCTTTGATTCATGCGAGACTATGATCACCTGCCTTATGCTCAGCTGCTCCAGGATGACCCTCATCTTGTCCAGCTGCTCTGAAGAAAAGCCGTCCGTAGGCTCGTCCAGGATCAGGATGTCTTTTGTCTTTATCTCTCCTATGATGTCATTGATCACCTTGTTCAGGGCCAGCCTGTACGCCAGTGCAACTGCTGTCTTTTCCCCTCCTGACAGGTTTTCCACATCGCTCTCATAGCCGTTTTGCTCTATTAATGGCGTGAACTCATCATCCAGCCTTACATTCATATTCTCATCCTCTATCAGGGTGCTGAACCACTGCTGGAACAGCTCATTAAACTCCCTGTATACGCGCAGCATGACATGTTTTTCCATGGTATTCATCAGGTTGGTAAAGTACTTCTCCAGCCAGTTTTGGTATTGCAGGATCTTATCAAGCCCTTTTTTTATCTCCAGTTTCCTGTTGATCTCTTCCTCCAGAGCTTTTACCGTTTTATTGACCTCTTCTTTGTTCACCTCTAGTCCTTTTTTCTCTATCTCCAGTTTTCTTTCATATTCCTGGGCCTTTTCAAGGTTTTCCCTTAATTTTTTATACTCATTCTCGATATTTTTTAATCCCTCTATCTGGCTGTTCAGCTCCATCTTTTTCATGTTTATCTTTCCTATCTCCTGCTTTATCCTTTCCTGCTGTATCTCCAGCTCCTGTTTCTTGTTTTCCTTTTCCTTGATCGATTCCTTTTTCAGCGTCAATACCTTTATCTCATACTGTTTTTTTCTCAGCCCCTCAACATTTTTGTTAAGCTCCTCGACCTTCTTTTTTGCATCTGTTTCCTGCTCCTTATGGAGCCTGATGTTCTCTTCCAGCTCCCCTATAAGCTTCTGCTCTTTCCCATCTATCGCTTTTTTATGCTCCTCCCCGACTTTCTGCAGGCAGGTAGGGCACTGCTCTATCCTTGATATTTTTTCCTTTGTTTCAAGGCTGTGTTTTTTTCTGGTCTCAAACTCAGATATCTTCTTGTTTATCTCCAGTATCGTTGTGCTCATCAGCCTTAGCCCCTGCTCATGCTCCTTTATCTCCTTGAGAATCTCCTCTATATCCTTTGTCTCTTTTTCCCCTATCTCTTTTCTTATCCTTTCTGCCTCCTTCTCAAGCTCTTTTATCTCTTTGATGTTGTTCTTTCTTTTTTCCAGCTTGTTGTTGAAGTCCATCTCGCTCAGCTGCATCTCTTTTTTCAGCTCGTTCAGCCTTTTTATGCTCTCTTCTGTTTCCAGGATAGATTTTTTCCTCTCTGCCAGCTCCTCTTTTGCCTTTTCCAGCCTTGGCTCAATCTCCTTTATCTCCCTGTCAAATCTTTCTGTCTCGTCCTCCTTCTCTTTCTTTGTCCTCTTCTTTTCCTCCAGGTCCTCTATCCTGCCCTCGTAGTTCTTCCTTTTCTCCTTTAGTTCCCTTATGAATATCTGTGAGTTTTCCTTTATCTTCTTGTATTTGTCTATATTGAAGACCTTTCTTAATGTATCCAGCCGTACGTCCTTATCCTCTGTAAGGATCTGCTTCATCGCCTCTTGCGGCGTGTATACCGTATACCTGTAGATAAGGTCCTTGCTTTTCGTTATAAGGTCATTAGGGTACCCTAATAAGTTTAGGATATGCGTTTTTAGCTCTATGTGCGTCCCTTCCTTCTTTGTTCCGTTGATTATGATATACCCTGCTTCCTGTTTTATGTCCTCTTTCCCCCTTTTAAGTTTCCTTTTGATTATGACATCTTTCTTGTCGATCTCAAGCCTAAGCTCAACCTCCCCTTCCTTCTTCCCGTGCCTTAATAATGCCGCTCCGGAAAGGTCTTTTCTTCTCACACCGAACAGTGCAAACTCTATAGCCAGGAGAATGGTTGACTTTCCAGCCCCTATATCCCCGGAAAGAAGTACAGAGCCCAGAGGGAAGTCTATCTGCTGGTTAAGGTAGCTTCTTATGTTCTGCAGCCTGATTGATTTTATTATCATTTTCCCCCGATAAGGGTTATTCTAAATAGGTATAAAAGGTTTTTGTAATTTTTCCTGCTCTGTTGAAAATGTAGGTTAGCAGCCTAAGGTCAAAATCCTATTAAATACAACCTTAAGCTGACAAGAGGGGTCAATTTAAATTTTGTTTCAACAAAATTTATGGCGTTTAGCCCCCCGTCGGGGAACG
>JAHWHQ010000014.1 GCA_019323195.1 Candidatus Woesearchaeota archaeon
ACTTAATAATATGTTTCCTGACTTGGTTCAAAAAACGGATTTTCGTGTTGTTGTTTCAAGTGGAATCTATACAATCAAATTCACTGGTAAAATGAAGGAATTATGGGATAAGATAAATTATTGGGGCATGATATTTGAAGTAATAAAGGGAAAATTCTCTTCAGATATAGCGGAAAAAATCTTTTTTATGGAGAAGCAAGAATCAGATTTTGATTACTCGCATAGCAATAGTAGAAATTTTCCAATGAATAATTTCATCTGGGCAAAGAGAAATAGTACACCCATGTATGAAATAAGCTTTAAAGAAAGTAAAGCCAAATAACATAAAAACTATTGAAATTAAAATTTGCTCAACCCCTAAGCTCCTTCATATGCCTGATCCTTTTCTCTATAAGCTCTTTTGTTCCAATATCCTCCCTGTGGAATATCGGGCCTTTCGCAGAGCATACGCCGTCTTCTGCTATCACCTGCGCCTGCTCTATGTCAGGAGCTATGCCTACAAATGCTGCTGCCCTTGAGCTTGTCATGTAGATGCCGTCCTCCCTGCTGTCAACAGCAGCGTAATAGACCCTTACGTTTTCAGGAACCTTGTCCAGCATGATCCTCTTCCCTGATACAGGCTTTCCAGGATAGCCTTCAGGGACCGCATATTTGCATACTGTAGCAGCATTGCTGAATTCCGGCCTTACCTTATGCAATGTTCCGTCAATGATAGCCTGGCACACAGCCAGAAAATCATTCTTCATGATAGGAAGAACATTCATGGCTTCAGGATCGCCTAACCTCGCGTTATATTCTATAAGCTTAACCCCCTTCTTTGTGCAGATAAAGCCGCCGTACATCACTCCCTTATATAGCTCTCCGCATTCCTTAAATACCGCCTCTCTCATCCTGTCTGTTATGTCATGCGCCTGTTTAAGGTCATCCTCTGTCATGAAAGGAAGCAGCCTTCCTGTAGAATAAGAGCCCATCCCGCCGGTATTTGGCCCTGAATCGCCGACAAACGCCCTTTTATGGTCCTGCACAGGCGGGCAGTCAAACAGGCTTTTTCCGTCTGTAAAGCTCTGCAGTGAGAACTCCTCACCTATCAGCTTCTCCTCGACAACGACTGCCTTGTGCGTCTTCAGTACATCCTCGCAGTAAAGGTATGCCTCTTCCTCTGCATTAAAATGATCGCCCTGCACCTTGACACCCTTGCCTCCTGTCAGGCCGTCAGGCTTTATGACGATGTTAGGGTTCAGCTCATGCAGGAACTCCTTTACGCCACCAAGGCTATCGAACACCCTAAACCTCGGCATCCCTGGTATGTTGTATCTCTCCATCAAAAGCCTTGTAAATGATTTTGATGTCTCAAGCTTTGCAAGCTCCTTCTTAGGGCCTACTGAAGGGATTCCTAGCTGGGCAAGGGCATCAACAACACCTTTCTGCAAAGGATCCTCCGGACCGATAATTGCAATCTCAATACCTAAGCTCCTGGCGAAATTTTCTATCGCCTCAAAATCATCATATTCCCCTATCTTAACCTGCTCTGATAGTTTAGCTATCCCGGGATTGTTTGCTTTCATATAAGAAAAAAGCCTTGGTCTCTGGGGAGACCTCGCAATCGCCTCTGCCATAGCATGCTCTCTTGCCCCTGAGCCGATCAATAAGACATTAACCATATTATCACCCTGAAAAAAAGAAGGATAACTTCTATTTATAATTTTTGGGAAGTTGAAGATATATTAAGCGCTGGCTCATAAGTGCAGGTGTAACCCATAGAGAAATCAATTTTAACAGCACAGTTGCATCCCCTATTGCTCTGGCAAGTCTCATCCATTTAGGGGTGAATGTAAAGGGGGATTTGGCGTTTTTTTGGCTTTTATTTTGATTGTTTTTGACTAAGAAGTAGTAATAAATTCGGAAGATTTATATCCTCTTTGGTGCCACTAATACAAAAATGCTAAAATCTAGAAAGGAACTTGAAGGTTTAGAGAGTAAAGTAACGAAGACTCTTAGAAAATGGAGCTTAAAGGATAAGGAAATACTCCAACTTAGAGACATCTTAAGTAGTTTTTCTGATATTTATAATGATCCGATACATATATTGAAAGAATTGTTTAAAAATCCAGTTGAGATTTATGAAAATGATAATACTATAGTAATACCTCAAAAAACCAAAAAATCAAAAGAAGGGTTATACGGTAATTGTGCAGCGATTGTTTTAGGTATGCTTTATAATCTACGAGATACAGAGTTATATGATAAATTAAAAACAAAGAATGTATTTACTCTTTTAATAAATGGCTATCATCCAGAGTTTTTTAATAGTGATAGTACAAATCATAATTTCCTTGGACTAGTGAAAGGAAAAATCATAAAAAATAGAAATTCTATTTCTTATGATATGAATAGGGTTGTTATTCTTGATCCTTCTCTACAGGTTATAACCCTATCCATAGATAGTGATTATCAAATAAAAAAACCAACAGTTATATTTAATTATAATCAACTTGCTCATTGCGACATTAATATAAAAATAAGTTGCATGAATATGTATATCGATTCGAATAAAACTGTCTTAACAGAGATTGAAAATAATCCTCTTCTAAACGGTACTAGAATAGGATTATCAAGGGATAAAAGAAATGTAATTGGATTATGTTTTGCTAGATATAATGAGAGGTACATACCAATTATCCATATAAAGGATAAACAAAATAATAGGACCTTAGTATATCTTCATCCATTACAAAATATAGTCAAATATTCTTTTCAAGGCATGGATATAAGCGAGTCTACAATCAGCGAAATAAAAGAATGTGTTGATATTGTTAATAACCTTAGATATAGTTTTAGAGGATAATATCTCCCAAATCAATCACCCCCTTATATTCTTCTTAGCCGCTAAAGATTATTGAAGCTGACATAAGCGTTTGTTCACGGAACCTGACAAAGCGAAGCAGAGGAAGGTTCGAAGGCGAACGAGGAAAACCGAACAAAAAACCGTAACATTTATATACTACTTACTTTCTACATCTCCTAAAGGAATTCTGAGAATGGTAGAAGATAAAGATATCAGAAAGACAGGAACTACAACAGTAGCTCTGGTATGCAAGGACGGTGCTGTGCTTTGCGCAGACAAAAGGGTAACATCAGGCTATTTGATAAGCTTCAAGAGATACGAGAAGATAGTCCAGATAACAGACGATATCGCCGTCACAGTAGCAGGCACTGTCTCAGACGTCCAGCTTCTTACAAAGCTATTAAGGGCAGAATTGAAGCTAAAAGACCTGAGGACCAACAGGAAGGTCTCTGTAAAAGAGGCTGTCAACCTGCTGTCTTCGATGGTATATAATAACATAAGAAAGATGAGCCTCATACCCGGCGTCTCACATTTCATAGTGGGCGGCAGGGATGATGGGGGCATTCATGTTTATGACATAGGAGCAGACGGGAGCATCACAGAAATCGAGGACTATACAAGCTCCGGCTCTGGCTCTGTAATGGCCTATGGCGTATTAGAGACATTGTATAAGAGCGACCTGACAGTTGCAGAAGGGATAAAGCTGGGGGCAAAGGCGATCAATGCCGCTGTCCAGAGGGACATAGCATCCGGCAACGGCATAAACATCATAAGCATAACAGCAGAAGGAATAAAAAAAGTATTGAGCAAGGATATTAGCATAAAAATCGAGGCCTGATTTGAAAGGTTATTCTTAAAATTTAGAAGTGGATATTTATGGCAGACATAACTAAAGAAATCTTAAAGAGCTTACCAGAGAAGAGCATAAGCGATGCAGCTTTTGAAGGCGCCAATATCGTCCTCTATACCAAAGATAAGGATTTTTTCCTTAACAACAACGGCCTTATCAAGAGGGTAGTGGATGATATCAAGAAAAGGGTAGAGCTAAGGCCGGATCCCTCAATAACCATGGACCCTGAGAAGGCCGAGAAAGAGATCAAGAAGATAATCCCAAAAGAGGCAGGGATAGACCATGTCATCTTTGACCCCCAGAGGAGCAGGGTCATCATTGAGGCTGCAAAGCCCGGCCTTGCGATAGGCAAGCAGGGCGCTTTTTTAAGCGAGATAAGGTCAAAGACATTATGGGTGCCTCTGATAAGGCGGAAGCCTGCAATAAGGTCCAAGCTCATAGAGAACATAAGGGCAGTCCTGTACAAGGAATCAGACTACAGGAAGAAGTTTCTTGACAAGACCGGCCACAGGATCTATGACGGCTGGATAAGGGAGAAGAAGCATGAATGGATCAGGGTAAGCTATCTCGGAGGAGGAAGGCAGGTAGGAAGGTCATGCCTATACCTGCAGACGCCTGAAAGCAGGGTTCTTCTGGACTGCGGTGTTGATGTAGCATCTGACCAGGAAACATACCCTTTATTGGAAGCGCCGGAATTCAACATCCAGGAGCTTGACGCTATTATTGTCTCACACTCGCATCTTGACCACAGCGGCTTTGTCCCTTACCTGTTCAAGTACGGCTTCAGGGGGCCTGTCTACTGCACAAAGCCTACACGTGATGTCATGGCCCTTCTTACGCTTGATTATGTCAAGATCATGCGCAGTGAAGGCAAAGAGCCTGTATACACAACTGACGACATCAAGGAGATGGTCAAGCATACCGTATGCCTTGAATATGACGAGGTAACTGACGTGACACCAGACGTGAGGATAACGCTCTATAATGCAGGGCATATATTAGGCTCTGCCATGGTGCACCTTCACATAGGCAACGGCCTGCACAACCTTCTTTATACGGCAGACATGAAGTACGGCAGGACAAGGCTGCTTGAGCCTGCCATAACACAGTTCCCGCGGTTAGAGACCCTGATGATAGAAAGCACCTACGGCGGAAAGGATAATGTTCTCGCTCCAAGGGCTGAGCAGGAGGAGCAGATAAGGGCAATAATAGAAAATACCACAAAAAGGGGCGGCAAGGTCCTCATCCCTGTCCTTGGTTCAGGAAGGGCGCAGGAGGTCATGGTGCTTATCGAAGGCCTTATAAGAAGCGGGAAGCTTAATAAGATACCGGTATTTATCGACGGCATGGTATGGGACATCACTGCGATCCATACAGCGTACCCTGAATTCCTGAATAATATTGTAAGGAAGCTGATATTCCATAAGGATCAGAACCCTTTCCTGGCTGATATATTCAGGGAAGTCGGCTCGCAGAAAGAAAGGATGCAGGTCATCGAGGAGACAGGGCCGTGCGTGATACTTGCAACATCAGGCATGCTTGTTGGAGGGCCTTCTGTAGAGTATCTGAGGCATCTTGCTGACAATCCTAAAAACTCGCTTGTCTTTGTCTGCTACCAGGGTGAAGGAAGCCTTGGAAGGAGGCTGCAGAGAGGCGAGAAGGAGATAAATTACGGCTCTGTTGCAAAGCCAGAGGTCTGCCCTGTCAATCTTGAGGTCAATACCATAGAGGGCTTCACAGGCCATTCAGGAAGGAACGAGCTGATGAATTTCCTTATGAAGTGCGACCCAAGGCCGAAGAAGGTCATTGTCAACCACGGCGAGAACTCAAGATGCTTAGACCTTGCCTCTTCGATACACAAGCAGAACAGGATAGAGACCGTCTGCCCAAGAAACCTCGAGGCTATAAGGATAAAATAGGATTCCTTCAAGTTGTTCTGAGTTTTTGTTCAAGTAGAAGATGGGTTCTATTTTGATGATTCCCACAAAATAACTTATTTGAAACTACCATTAAACAAAGATTTTTATATTGACCTCCCCTCTTCCTCCTTATGGAATATAAAGGACTGACACTGGACAGATTCCAGGAGGACTCGATCAGGGCCATCGATAATAACCATTCTGTCGTTGTTTCAGCGCCTACAGGCTCAGGCAAGACCCTTATCGCGGACTATATCATAAACAAATACCTGAAAAAAGGGGTCAGGGTGATATATACTGCGCCTATAAAGGCGCTTTCCAACCAGAAATATAAGGAATTCACGTCTGATTACGGCAGGGAAAGCATAGGCCTCTTGACCGGCGACGTGGTCATAAACCCCGGCGCTCCGATACTCATCATGACAACAGAGATATACAGGAATATGGTGCTTACAGATGATGAGATGATCGGGCAGATATCCTATGTTGTCTTTGACGAGATCCATTATATCAACGACGTAGAGAGGGGATATGTATGGGAGGAGTCGATCATATTCTCCAGATCCCATGTAAGATTCTTATGCCTTTCCGCTACGATCCCCAATGCAGAAGAGTTTGCATCCTGGATACATTCAATAAAGAAACACAAGGTAGAGACCATCAGGCATGAGCATAGGCCTGTCCCCCTGCATAAGAACTTCTATGATTCCATGCTTGGTATAACCACGCTTGAAGAGATCAAGGATGCTAAAGACATCCCGGATTATGACCGTGTCATGCGCAGAAGAGGGAGAAGAAGGCCAAGGATAAGGCCCCCTAACCATATCGAGCTCATAAAGGAGATAAGGGATAAGCTGCCATGCTTTTTCTTCAATTTTTCCAGGCAGGGCTGCCAGGATTGCGCATTTGAGCTTTTCCGGGCAAGGATCTTCAGCGCAAATCCCGAGGTCAGCTCATTCATAAGAAAAAGGCTGGAAGGGGCTGCCCCTGAGATCAAAAGCCTCAAGTCTACAAGGATATTGAGGGAAACCCTTCCGTACGGCATCGGTTTCCACCATGCCGGGCTTATACCATTGATAAAAGGCATCGTAGAAGAGCTTTTCTCAAAAGGCATGATAAAGGTGCTGTACACGACCGAGACATTCGCAGTCGGGATAAACATGCCGGCAAAGACCGTGGCTTTCCAGTCCCTCAGAAAATTTGACGGGTCCATCTTCAGGTTCCTGAATTCCAAGGAATATTTCCAGATCGCAGGAAGGGCAGGAAGAAGAGGGATCGACAAAGAAGGGTTTGTCTATGCTATGGTCGACAGGAGGGACTTTGATTATCCTCTCTTAAATAGGATAACATACAGGGATATAGAGCCTATCAGGTCCCAGTTCAGGCTATCGGTCAATACCGTCCTTAACCTTATAAAGCGGCATACAGAAGAAGAGATAAGGAGGATACTGAGGATGAGCTTCTATACATACCAGCAGGATTTCAAGGGTGAGGTCCAGAACTCTTTCAACAGCACAAAAAAGAAGCTAATCAGGATGGGCTATGTCAAAGAAGGGAAGCTCACCGAAAAGGGTGAATTCTCATCAAGGATATACGCTGACGAGATAATAACAGGAGAGATATTTGCCACAGGCCTCTACAGGGAGCTTAATGAATACCAGATGATGCTTCTTATCGCGTGCTTATGCTATGAGCCGAGGGAAAAGACTGAGTTCTACAGGACATACCCTTCGCAATTCCTGAACGAGCTTAGGGGGAAGGTCCGCGGCAGGCATATGCTGAAAAGGTTCAGCCACATGGATAAGCTGACTGCCATGGTCCATCCATGCTATCATGGAAGAAGCATATTTGATATCATGAAAAACACAAATTTTCTTGAAGGGGATGTTATAAGGTTTTTCAGGCAGATGCTTGACCGCCTTTCGCAGATAAGGGGGGCTACTGCGGATGAAAGGCTGAAGCTTATGGTCAAAAACTGCCAGGACCTGATTATCGTCTCGCTCTCTGACATTGACAGCATATGAGCAATAGGCTTCATCCATAAAATGAAGGTTGCCATCAAGTTCGTGAGCGATGCATCCTCTAACACATGCTGAGTGGAGGGGGTCAGTTAAATTTTGTTGAACAAAATTTTGGCGTTTAGCTGCCCCTTACGGGGAGGGGCCGCTCTTAAAGAAATGGCAGGCTCCGAGCGAGCCGATGGCAACCCCGAAGGATTTTATGGATAAAGCTTGAGCAATGAAAAAGAATATAGGCAACTGCATAAATACTATTCCGATGTATGAGTTCAATCCTGACGGAAGCATCAGGCTGCCTGAGCGGCTGGAAAAGAATATCGAGGAAAACAGAGAAAAGCTCAAGCGCCAAAGATGCATAAGGATAAAAAGAAATGTTGTAAGCTTCACATCACCAAAAAAGTGCATCCTCCGGATAACCCTTTCAGAAGCCCTGCCGGACAGCAGGTTTATAGAGACTATCTACAGGTATTTCAGTGAAAAATCATCTGTCCCAACTAAGATAAGCAGGACCAATGAAAAAGAGTTTGAAATTGAGATAGGAACTGACTTCAGGAGGTGCACTGACTGCATCTCCCTTATAGGCAGGTACCATGAATTCCTGGAAGGGAACATAATAGACGAGAAAGGCAGCTGCACCTTTGACAGTATGAAGAAGGATTTCTGCTATGAGGACTATTTCGGCTGACCTAACCTGCTACACCATAAAAAACCCGCTGAGCATGTTCTTTATCGCAAACCTTATCAGGAAGAATATGCAGACGCTGAAGACAACCAGAAATGGCATGAACCTTATGCCTTCCCTCTCCTTTCCTTTTGATATAAGGCCCAGGATCAGAGAGCCGAGTATTGAGGATGTCACAAGGAAAACTATTGAAAACAGTATCACGAAGTTGATCGATATGCTCACTGATGTAAAGGTTACCGGAAGCGCCCCTGCAAGGGAAGTCTCAGGCATCTCAATAGAGCCTAAGGTCTGCGCCATGACTTCAACAAGGAAAGAGCTTAAGCCGAACAGCAGCGGCGACCCGAAGCAGACAGCGACAGATATGAAGATTATATAGGTCATCACATTAGCCCTTATCCTGCTGTCGACCATCTTCTCCCTACGAAGGTTCCTTGCTGTCTGCTCAAGCAAGGAAGCTAATTCCCCGCCTGACTTCAGCCCTGAGACTATAAGGGCGACTGTCTTGCTCAGCATCTCGCTCTTGATCTTCTTTGACATATCCACCAGCGCGCTGCTTATCTCCTTCCCCATTGTTACTGCCTTCCCTACCTGGTGGATCTCATCCTGGAAAGGCCCGAATTCAGTCCTTGCGGACAAAAGCAGGGCCTTGTCAGTGGTCAGCCCTGCCCTCAGGTTTGAGGACATAAGCTGCAGCACATCAGGCAGTATGCTCTCCACAAACTTGGCCTTTGTATCTGCCCTTAGAACAAGAAAGAAATAAAAGAATATCTGGATCAGGAAGAATATCCCTATAAAAGACAGCCAGAACGGCAGTGTGACAAACAGCCCCATATAAAAGGTAATCGCCAGCGCCAGGAGCGCGCCAAAGACCGCTACAAAACCTATAAACCTGTCGCTGTTTACCTTAATGCCCGAATAAGTGAGCAGATTAAGGTAATCATTCCTTAATTTTTTCGGGTAAAACCTCGCAAATGATCTGTACATTTTCAAGCAAAAATCCTAGTCTCTCAGCAGGTTGGGCCTCTTTGATTTTATTATGCCCATGAACATGATCTGGAAAAAGATTATGATGCCGTAAAGCCCCCAGAATATCAGCTTTGTTGCAAATTCAGACATGCTGATGAAAGACGAGAGTATGATCAGGAAAGTCATGCCCAAAGAAGGGGCTATTACAACAGCCAGCATATAAAACATGGCCAGTGGATTGAGCTGCGAGCCGTATCTCTGTATCTGCAGGATCTGCTCCTCTGACAATGAGTCAATGATCTCATTGACAACAGAAGACATGTCAGCCCCTGACTTCATCCCGTTAACAAGCTGCCATATTGCCCTCCTGAAGAACAGGGAGGGGTTGACAGCCGCCATCTCCTCCAGCGTCTCCACTTGCGGCTTGCCTGCATTTATCTCCCTGACAACCCTTGAGAACTCCCTTGACACCTCCCCGTAATCGCCCTTTGACATATTGACAAGGATATCAAACAATGGGACTCCCGAATTAAGCTGGATCAGTATGTTCTGAAGTGCAGCCAGCATATTCCTCTCAATGCTTTTGATCCTCCTATGCGAATACAGCTTAGGGTATGCGATCTGCTGCATAAAGACAAAAAGCGTTATTACCGCTGTTATCACCAGCCCAAACGAGAGAAATTTTTCAACCCCTGCAAAAAGAAGGATGAGGATAAAAAAAGTACCAAAAAATACAAGGAACATAAGGCAGGAGACAATGGACATGCCAAGGTATTCCTTTACTGAAAAATCCAGCTCTGCCTGCTTCAGGTTCAGCTTCAGGAAAGGGAAAAGGCCTCCCAGGTAGTCTGCTATGCCATAAAAAGGAGGCGATATGTTCCTCAGGGCCTTTACCGGCAGCAATGAATAAGGCAGCTTAAACATAAGGATCACTTCAGGTTTTTAACAGGGCTTCAGGCCCTGAATTCTTATTGGCCAGAGATTCCACAGAATCAGGGTCAAGGTAATAATGCTTGATGAGCCTGCCGACATCCTCAAGGGTTCTTATATTCCTTTTGACCATATAGTCCAGTATCTTCTTCTTGCTCTTTAGGTCCCTGTTTATCTCGAACTGGCTTAATCCTGTATGCCTGCTAAGCTCCTCAAACAGCCTTGATGAGGGCGAATGCTGCACCATAGCGTCATTGGATGCCTTCCACCTGTAGAGGATATTGGGCTTTACTACGATCCTCCCGGATTCCTCGGACGTGATAAATTCCCCGACCTGGTAAGTCCTCCTTATCCCCCTTCTCCTGTCCCTGAACATCACAACATTAAGGTTAACCGCCCCAAGCAGGTTAGAGGGAACCTCTATCGGAGGGTTGATCAGGCGCTGGATAGTCTCATTTATCGAATCCGCGTGCACAGTTGCATACACGCTATGTCCTGTATGCATGGCCTCGAACAAGACCTCTGCCTCCTGCTTTCTTCTCATCTCTCCCAGGATGATTCTGTCAGGCCTCATCCTCAGTGAGTTGACAAGAAGATCAAGCATGGTAACCTCCCCTTTTCCCTCAGGATTGGGCTGCCTGGTAGTAAGCGGGCACCAATAAAGAAATTTTGGCAGCTGTAATTCCCTTGTATCCTCTATGCTTATAATGCGGTGATTAGGGGGTATAAAAGGCATGCAGACATTCAGGAAAGATGTTTTTCCTGAGGCGGTCCCGCCGCTTATCAGCACGTTCATCTCATACTGTATAGCAAGCCAGATAAGGGCGAACACCTCAGAATCAGATGTCTTATTAGCTATAAGGTCGGTAACTGTCCATGGGTCGCGGGCGAACTTCCTTATCGTGATGGTATTGCCCTTGTTTGAGATAGGGTAGAAAACGGCATTTGCCCTGTCCCCTGTTATAAGGTGAGCATCAAGCAAAGGGTTCAAGACAGTTATCTGCCTTCCTACCCTTCTTGCGATCGTGTTTGAAAAATTCTGTATCTGATCCTCAGACCCGATAATAACATCGCTCTCCAGCCACCCGTACTTCTTGTGGTAGACCCTCACAGGCTCCTCTGCGGAGTTCACCACAACCTCCTCCAGGTTTCCGTCATTAAGCAGGAATTCAATATTCCCGAACCCAAGCATTTCATGCAGCAAAATCCCTGTCAAAAATGATTTTTTTTCCTCCTCTATCCCTGGAAGCTTATCCTTAAAAATCTCAGCAGCCTTCTCCTTGAACCTTTTCTTCAGGCTGTAGACTACCTTTGGGTCGAGCATCTCCCCTGCTGACACCTTTACCTCTGCTATGAGCTTGTGCTTTATCTCATCAAGAAGCGCCAGGGTAGGTTTGCTCAGTTCAGGGACAGTAAGCCTATAGCTGCTGCTCATCCCCTTGCCGCCCATGATCCTCACATTAACCTTGACATCATCAGCCTTTACCGGGTACTTTTCTATCTCCTCCATCTTCACCCCTTTCATCCTTCTTTTCCGCATCCTTCTTTCCTATATCCTTCTTTTCCGCATCCTTCTTTCCTATATCCTTCTTTTCCGCATCCTTCTTTTCCAGGATCTCAGCCCCTC
>JAHWHQ010000015.1 GCA_019323195.1 Candidatus Woesearchaeota archaeon
CCTCCCTGCTTTCTATTGCACGACTATAGAGGTCCCTGTCAATAGAAACCTCTGGACTGAATACAGAAAATATAACTGCTAGTAATATGTTCTGATTATATTCTTTTGATAATGTGCCTTTTATTATCTCTTTCTTCAATTTTCTAACTTCCTTGAATAATCTTTCGTAGTGTATTTTTTTGTTGGTTAGATTACCATTATATATATTCTTAAATTCAGTATATAGCTCTATTAAGTAAACAGGTGTGTTATTAAGAAATTCCTTGATTATTTTAGACTCTTTGGATAATGGTATTCGAATAATGCGACGATCCAGACCCTCGATGATTATATGTCTAAGAATGTCGTTTGCCTTTCTTGACTTTTTCTCAACTATCCATCTTAGAAGTTCCAGGTCTGATTTGCTTTTTAATGCATTAATGGGTATTTCTCCATAAGATTCAAAGCACAGAAATGCTGCAACTGTCTGAGATTTTGCAGTAGGTATTAAAAGCAGATCAAATAATTGCCTGCCAAATCCGTTAAATAGTGGTTGCAATGGAGATAAAGCTTTTAATGTTCTAATTTCAACACCTTTACAATAACCAATTAATTCATTAAGATAATCAAGTATAAGGTAGGATGTCTGAGTTCTGATTAAGTCCTTAACAGCAGACAAGCCATCACGAAATAAATCAGGAGAATTCTCTCCATAAGACTCTACCATCTTAACTAATCCAGGCCAAGTTTCTGTAGTAATAATATCCTTAACAGCAAGCAAACCATAATGAAATAAATAATAAGTCTTCTTCCCAGAAGATTCTGCCATCTTAACTAATCCAGGCCAGGTTTCTTCAGTAATAATATCCTTAATAGCAGGCAAGCCATCACGAAATAAAACAATAGTATCCTCTCCAGAAGATTCTGCCATCTTAACTAATCCAGGCCAGGTTTCTTCAGTAATAATATCCATATCCTTAACAGCAGGCAAACCATAATGAAATAAATAATAAGCATTCTTTCCAGAAGACTCTGTCATCTTAACTAATCCAGGCCAGGTTTCTGTAGTAATAATATCCTTAATAGCAGACAAGCCATAACGAAATAAATCCCTAGCATGGTATCCAGCAGATCCTATCATCTTAACTAATCCTCTTACTATTATAGGCCAAGTTTCTTTAGTAATAGCACCCTTAATAGCAGGCAAACTATAACGAAATAAATAATAAGCATTCTCTCCAGAATACCCTCCAATCTCAACTAATCCTCTTACTATTATAGGCCAAGTTTCTTTAGTAATAACATGCTTAACAGCAGGAAAGCCATAACGAAATAAAGACCTACTTGTAGCAGCAGGAAAGCCATAATGAAATAAAAACATATTTGTAATTCCTTTTACATCATTCCAATGCGCGTTATCAATCATAAATTCTGCCAGTTCGTAATTATTCTGAACATCAAACCCCCAATTTTGTAAAAGCTCTAACCTTTTTTTCTAACAAATGGATTCAAGACTTTATTCGTAAGCTGTCTAAAAAACCCCCCTTCCCTGTCAATATCCTTAATAACATCTGCTAAATCATCATGTATTGTATGAATCCATTCTTCTCTTGCTTCTACTTTTTTAAGATGAGAAAGCAGGTTTCTTAAATCAGAGATCTCTTTTTCATAAATCCATTTATTAGGACTGTAATGCAGACGTAATTTGGAGAATATTTGCGCAATCTTTTTATCCTCTTCCCTTAATTCTTTAAGGTCTTTCTTAACCTCCTTGCTCCATATGTAAGCAAGGTCTCTTTTAGTATTCCTTAGAACATTTGCCCAAATCTCTTTAAGTTTTTCCTCATGTTTAGATAACTCATCATTCTCTGGCATTTAAGTAAACCCATTAAGTTTATGGCAAGTTTTAGATATTCCTATATTTAAATCCTACGAAACAAAACCAAAATCTTTTATATATATAGTATAATAGATCCATAATATGGCAAACAAACTCCTATTCAAGTTAATATTGATAGTAGTCCTAGGCACAGCCTCCATAATAGCCCTTAGCAGGTTTCTTGTGCTTCCAAAAAGCCTTTTTCTGCTTGTAATCCTAGGAACAGCAATGGCAGTCTCCCTCATGGTTATATTCGCCATGGCAAAAAGGTTCATATCATTGATAATACTCGGCATAATCCTCATAGTCTGTTTTGTCGTCATCTTCAACGTAATGGGCAGGGGAAATCAAGACTGCCAGCAGATAGTAACGCTGGCAAAAAACACAGCGACAGGAAAGTGCCGTTACTTCCTTTCACGCTGTATCGACAAAGGCTACATAACAGCATCTGAATCCGAATGCGACTGCGACGCTCTCGATTTCCAGGACATCCCGGACCCTTCTATCCAGCAGTATTTCACCGAAAGCTGCAAAAGGAAGCAGTCTGGACAAGCTTCATCCATAAAATGAAGGTTGCCATCATTTTGTGAGTGATGCATCCTGTAACACATGCTGAGTGGAGGGGGGTCAATTTAAATTTTGTTACAACAAAATTTATGGCTTTTAGCCACCCTTACGGGGAGGGGCCGCTCTTAAATAAATGACAGGCTCCAAGCGAGCCGATGGCAACCCCGAAGGGTTTTATGGATGAAGCGGTCAAGACAGTAACATTTATAAAGACCTATACACTTTCAACATTCCTCAATAGCATATGTACTTAAATTATAATTATGTACAGGGTAAATAGCCTGAAAAGAAAGCCTTTTCAGTACAGAATTAATTTCTACTAAAGGCTTCAATAAAAGGCTTTTTTCGCATACAAAATCAAACAAGGAGATATTGCTGTCTACTCTTTCGAGAGGTGAGTTAAAGCAGACAAGATAAAAAATGCCCACAACAAGAAGACCAAGATTTGGAAGCCTGGCCTATTCCCCAAGAAAAAGGGCCAGGAGAGAGATAGCTAGAGTCAGGTCTTGGGCTAAGATCAAGGATGCCAAGCTTCTGGGTTTTGCCGGCTATAAGGTAGGTATGGTCCATTTGATGGCCATAGAAAACAACCCAAATTCAATGAACAAGGGAAATAAGGTTTCTTACCCTGCAACAATCATTGAATGCCCTCCGCTAAAATCTGCTTCTATCCGTTTCTACAAAAAAACTGTTGATGGCATTAAGGCTGTTTCTGATATTGCTGCTGAAAATCTTGACAAAGAGCTGGAAAGAAGGATAATAATGCCTAAGAACAAGAAGGCAAAAATAGATGACATCAAGGAGTTTGACGATTTAACACTACTTATATATACACAGCCAAAGCTTACAGGCATAGGAAAAAAGAAGCCTGAACTGTTTGAGGTAGGGATAGGCGGAAAAAAGGAAGATAAGCTTAATTATGCAAAGGGAATCTTAGGGAAAGAGATCAATATAAAAGATGTATTCCAGGAAGGGAACCAGGTTGATATTCACACGATAACAAAAGGAAAAGGCCTTCAGGGACCTGTCAGAAGGTTCGGCATAGGAAGGAAAAGCCATAAGGCAGAAAAAGGAAGGCGAAACCCCGGCTCTCTAGGTCCTTGGTGCGGCCAGGTCAATATAATGTGGAAAGTTCCGCATGCCGGCCAGACTGGCTATTTCCAGAGGACAGAGCATAATAAGCTGCTGTTAAAGATAGGGGACAAGGCAGAAGAGGTCAACCCTAAAGGCGGCTTCATAAGCTATGGCCTGGTAAAGAACCAGTACATCCTGCTTAAGGGTTCGGTAGGCGGCCCTAAAAAAAGGCTTATAAGGCTCAACCTTGCAGCAAGGGCAAACAAAAGAAAGATAAAAGATATCCCAACAATAAAAAGCATAATAAGATAATAAGATGGAAGCAAAAATCCTGGATTTTGGAAACGCGGAAAAGGGAAAGATCAAACTGCCGAAGCAGTTTGAGGAAGACATCAGGCCTGACCTGATAAAAAGGTCTGTACTTGCTATCCTGTCACACAAAAGGCAGGTATATGGCGCATCCCCTGAAGCAGGCAAAAGGGCCTCTGCAAAGATCTCAAGAAGAAGACATGATTACAAAGGAAGCTATGGCTTCGGTATCTCAAGGGTTCCAAGAAAGATATTATTAAAACGTGGAACAAGGATGAACTGGCAGGGAGCTATTGTCCCCGGAACAGTAGGCGGCAGAAGGTCCCATCCCCCAAAAGCAGAGAAGATATGGTGGGATAAGATCAACAGGAAAGAGAGGAAAAAGGCCATAAGGTCCGCTATCTCCGCTACGATAATCCCTGAGTTGGTTTCAGAAAGGGGGCATAAGGTCAGCAAGAATTATCCGCTCATAATTGAATCAAAGATCGAGGATGTCGGCAAGACAAAAGATGTCAAGGACATCATGATCAAGCTTGGCCTTGGTGATGAGCTGAAAAGGTGTGAAAAGAAGAAGATCAGGGCAGGAAAAGGCAAGTTAAGGGGAAGGAAATACAAGAAAAAGAAAGGCCCCTTGTTTGTCGTCTCAAAAAAATGCAGGCTTATCAAATCCGCAGGCAACATACCCGGGATTGACGTCTGCGACGTGAAGGAGATTAATGCTGAACTGCTAGCCCCTGGAGCTGTCCCTGGACGATTAACCTTATGGAGCGAAGGTGCTGTTAAGCTGCTTGAAAAAGAAAGGTTATTCATGTAAGATGGAGATTTACAAGACGATAAAAAACCCCTTATCGACAGAAAAGGCGATAAGGCTTATGGAAAGCGAGAACAAGCTTTTGTTCATTGTAGACAAAAAAGCCTCCAAAAAGGACATCAAAGAGGCGATTGAAAAGATGTTCAAGGTAAAGGTCGAGAAGGTAAACACCCTTATAGGGCCTGACGGCAAAAAAAGGGCTTATGTCAGGTTTTCAGATGACAGCCCTGCCATCGATATAGCGACACAATTAGGGTTGATGTGACTTTAATAAAATGGGAAAGAATCTTATTCAGCAAAAGCGTGGAAAAGGCTCGCCTACTTTCAGGGCTCCAAGCTTCAGGTATAAAGGAAAGGCATCTTATGGTGCTTACAGAAAAGATGCTGTTAACGGAATAATAAAGGACCTTATCCACTGCCCTGGCCATAGCGCTCCTTTGGCTGACATCAGATATGAGAATGGGGAAGAGGTCTTGCTCCCTGCCCCTGAAGGCATAAGGGTCGGAAGCGAAGTAGCCCATGGCGAAGGCGTTCCTGTAAAGGACGGAAATGTCCTGTTCCTGAAGGACATCCCGGAAGGGACAGCCGTATATAATATTGAGAGCATGCCTGGTGATGGCGGCAAATTCGTCCGCTCCTCAGGTGCATTCGCAAAGGTCATATCCAAGATGAAGAACAAGGTCATCCTACTGTTGCCGTCAAAAAAAGAGAAGGAGTTCAATCCCCAGTGCAGGGCCACTGTCGGGGAGATCGCAGGATCAGGAAGAAAAGAGAAGCCGTTCCTGAAAGCCGGCTTCAAGTATCATGCCATGAAGGCAAGGAACAAGAGATACCCCAAAGTATGCGGCGTTGCTATGAATGCTGTCTCGCATCCGTTTGGCGGCTCAAGCACATGCTCCAAAGGAAAAGCATCCACTGTATCAAGGGATGCCCCGCCTGGAAGAAAAGTAGGGAAGATAGCGGCTAAGAGGACAGGCCGTAAAAAAAGGTAAACCGTGAAGGAGGAAAATCCTAATGGCAAAAAAAGAATTCAATTACCGTGGCAAAAGGATTGAAGAGCTGAAGGCTATGAGCTTAAATGAGCTTATGCCCTTACTGCCTGCAAGGGAAAGAAGGAGCTTAAAGAGAGGACTTACCGAGCAGCAGAAGATACTGCTGAAGCATATCAAATCAAATAAGAGGAATATAGAAACCCACTGCAAGGACATGATCATACTCCCTAACATGGTTGGTCTTACCATAAAGATCCACAACGGAAAAGAATTCGTCCCTGTCATCATCCAGGAAGAGATGATAGGGCATTACCTGGGCGAGTTCATAATTACGAGAAAAAAGGTAGAGCACTCTGCTCCTGGTATAGGGGCTACAAGAAGCTCGGGGGCTCTTTCAGTAAAATAAGGGTTGCAGCTTGCGTGATGTCCAATGAAATACAGCTATTCAAAAAATAATTACAATAAGGAAAGCATGGCCAGGATAGTAGGAAGGTCTCTTCCGATCTCCACAAAGTTCAGTGTTGAGATCTGCAGCCTTATCAGGAAAAAGAGCACTGCCGATGCAAAGAAGATCCTCCAGGACGTCATTGACCAGAAAAAGTCAGTCCCCTTCAGGACATTCAACAGGGGTCTAAGCCATAAGAGCGCCAACGGGCCTGGAAGATACCCGAAAAATGCTGCTATTGAGATTATCAAGTTGCTTGAGGGTGTAGAGGCAAACGCGCAGTTCAAGGGTATCAACACCTCCAACCTGAACATCATCCATATAAACGCCCATCTGGCAAGCAGGCCGTGGCGTTATGGAAGGCAGAGAAGAAGAAAAACAAAAAGGACAAGTATAGAGATAATCGTTGAAGAAAAAGCCGTAGAGAAGAAAAGGGAAAAATGATTGAAAGAAAATTTGTTACTGAAAAAATAAAGGAATCTCAGATTCAGGAGTATGTAGCCGGCAATCTGAGGAATGCCGGTCTGAGCCACATAAAGGTCCAAAAGACGCCTTTAGGGGAAAAGATAATTGTCTACACGTCAAGGCCGGGCCTGGTTGTCGGAAGGAAAGGCCAGAATATCAAGCAGATGACCAAGACCCTGAAAAAGAGGTTTGAGCTTGAGAACCCCCAGATAGAGATTTCCGAGGTTGAGAACATAGGTCTAAATGCCTCTATAATGGCTGATAACATTGCTTCATATCTGGAAAAATTCGGAACCAGGAACTTCAAGGGCATTGGCCATAAGATAATGACCCAGGTTATGAGTTCAGGCGCCTTGGGTGTTGAGATAATATTAAGCGGCAAGATACCGAGCTCAAGAGCCAAATCATGGAGATTTTACTCGGGTTACTTAAGAAAATGCGGTGATGTCTCGATAGAAGGCGTAGATAAGGCTTATGCTGTCGCAAGATTAAAATCCGGCATTGTCGGGATAAAGATTGCGATAATGCCCCCTGACATCAAGCTTCCTGATGACATCCAGCTTTCAGAGGAAAAAGAAGAGGCCGTAGAAGAGGTAAAAGAAGAGAAAGAGGATCAGGATAATACCAAAGAGCAAAAAAAGGAAAAAGCAAAGAAAAGGTCCAGAAAAGAAAGCCCTAAGGAGGAGAAGGATGAAAATAAAGGAAATAAGGTCCATGGATAAGGGAGACCTGAGCGTGAAGCTGGAAGAGCTGAAAAAGGAACTGATAAAGCTTAACGCCCAGGTAGCTGTAGGGACTGTCCCAAAAAGTCCAGGCCATGTCAGGCAGGTAAAAAAGAATATCGCAAAGATACTTACTGTTATCCATGAAAAAAATTCGGAGGTAGATGCCAAAACATGAGCGAAATATGCACAAAGTGCGGTTTGCCAAAAGAGCTGTGCGTTTGTGAAACAATAGCAAAAGAAAGCCAAAAGATAATCGTAAAGCTGGTAAAGAAGAAATTCAACAAGCTGAGCACAGTCGTCGAAGGTATAGACGAAAAAGAGATCAACATAAAAGACTTGGCCAAAAAATTAAAAAGCAAGTTTGCCTGCGGCGGAACAGCAAAAGAAGGAAGGATAGAGCTTCAGGGAGACCACAAGCAGAACGTAAAAGAGATATTGGTCCAGTCTGGTTTCGCGCCAGAGACTATAGAGATTAGGTAAATTACGAGGAAAAAATGGAAGAAAAGACCAAAAATATAGGCCTAAAAGTAAAATCAAAGCAGTTAAAAGGCTGTAATGATACTAACTGCCCCTTCCATGGTAGGCTAAAGTGCAGGGGAAAGATCTTCACAGGCGTTGTTATAGCTGCAAAGATGCAGAAGACAGCAACAATAGAGTTCGTAAGGCGTTACTACCTCCCTAAATATGAAAGGTTCGAAAAAAGAAGAACAAGGATAAAAGCCCATAATCCTAAATGTATCGGAGCTGAAGAGGGCGACATCGTAAGGGTCTCTGAATGCAGGCCTTTAAGCAAGACGAAGAACTTTGTCATAATAGAGAATTTAGGGAAAGAAAAAGGGTTTAAGGAGAAGACAGAAGCCTTGGAAGAAGGCAAGAAAAGGAAAGTAAAGGAGGAAGAAGGGGAAGTTGCCCCTGCCCGGGAAGAGCCTGGGGATAGGTAAAGATGCAGGCAGTAAAAGCTAAAGTTACCAGGGCCCTGCCGTTAGGGTCCAGGATTGCAACATGTGACAATTCAGGAGCTAAGGTAATAAAGGTATGCAGCGTATACAGGAACAAGACCGTAAAAGGGAGGCTCCAGGCAGCAGGTGTTGGCGACTTGATACTTGCATCAGTAGTGAGGGGAAAGCCTGAGATGAGAAAGCAGACAGTGTTCGCTGTCATCGTAAGGCAGAAAAGGGAATACCGCCGTCCTGACGGCATGAGGGTAAAATTTGAGGACAATGCGGCAGCTGTTCTGAAGGACGAAAAAGGAAACCCAAAAGGGACCATATTCAAGGGTCCTATCGCAAAAGAGGCAACTGAAAGGTGGCCTGGCGTTGCAAAGATAGCGAGGATTGTTGTATAATGAAAAAGAAATTTTCATCATCATGGAAAAAGAGCAGGCAGGTAAGAAAACAGAGGAAATACAGGTATAATGCCCCTCTTCATATAAAGCAGAAATTTGTTCATGTTCACCTTTCAAAAGAGCTGAAAAAGAAATATAACACAAGAAGCCTTGGCCTGAAAAAAGGCGATAAGGTAAAGGTAGTAAGGGGACAGTTCAGGAAGCACACCGGAAACGTCGAGAAGGTTGACCTGAAGAAATGTAAGGTCATCTTAAGCGGCATAGAAATAACAAAGAAAGAGGGAAGCCAGACAACCTATCCTATAAATCCCTCAAACCTGGTCATAACCGAACTGAACCTTGACGACAAGATGAGGCAGAAGATCATTGAAAGGAAAAAAGGGTCTAAATTACCTGACAAGAAGGAGAAAAAATGAAATCGCACATAAAAAGGCTGGCAATTCCGAAATCATGGCCTATTAAGAAGAACGGGATAACATTCATCACAAAACCATGCCCTGGTCCGCACCCTGTAAAGATGGGCCTGCCCCTTAAGCTGGTGATAAGGGACATGCTGGGCATTGCCAAAAGCTCAAAAGAGGTCAAGAATATCCTGCACAATAACGAGATTTTAGTTGACGGGGTCAGGAGGAAAGACCTAAAATTCCCTGTAGGCATCATGGACGTCATCGAGATCAAAAAAAGCGATGAGCATTTCAGGGTTGTACTTGAGAAGGAAAAGATCAGGCTTATTCCTATAGACAAAAAAGAAGCCTCCTTAAAGCCATGCAAGATTATGGGCAAGAGCCTGGTGAAGGGAAAGACCCAGCTTAACCTTTACGATGGGAAGAACATGTTAATCGGCAAAGGCAGCTACAGCGTAGGTGACACGGTAGTCATCACCCTTCCAAAACAGGAGATAAAAGAGCATATCAAGCTTGAGAAAGGCTGCTCCATCTACCTCATAGGCGGCAAGCACGTAGGCGATACAGGAAAGATTCACGACATCATATTCAACAAGGTAACATACAAAGGAAAAAGCGGAGAGATAATTGAAACATTAAAGAAATATGTCTTTGTCATAGGTAAAGACAAGGCAGCAGTTTCTCTGGCAAAAAAGAAGTAAAATGAATCAGATGAGAAGCATAAAAATAGAGAAAATAACGCTCAATATCGGAGCAGGTAAAGAGCAGAGCAAGCTCGAGAAAGGCATGCTGCTTTTAAAAAATGTCACAGGCATCAGCCCTGTAAAGACATTTACGAACAAGAGGATACCGTCATGGGGCTTAAGGCCTGGACTTCCTATTGGGTGCAAACTGACGTTAAGGAAAAAAAAGGCTGAAGAAATCCTGATCAGGCTTCTTGACGCCAAGGAGAATAAGCTAAGCGCCGCCCAGTTTGATCAGGGCGGGAATATTGCATTCGGCATCCAGGAGTACATAGACATCCCTGGTGTCAAGTACGACCCTAAGATAGGGATAATGGGCTTTGAGGTCTGTGTAACGCTCGAAAGGCCGGGTTTCAGGATCAAAAAAAGGAGGATCATGAAAAGGAAGATATCCCCTGGCCACAGCATAAAAAAAGAAGAGGCGATAGAATTCATGAAAGAGAGGTTTAACGTAAAGATAATCTGATTTAATCAGGCTCACAAATCAGGGAGGAAAAAATGACTTACTCAAACCATAAAAAGGTCTTCAAGCAGCTGAAGGTCAAACCCGTCAAGCTTAAGAGATTTATGAAGCACAACGCTCCGAAAGAAAGAAAATTCGGTCCCACCACCAAGCATTGCAGGATATGCGGCACTCCAAGGGGCCACATAGGAAAATACGGCCTAAACATCTGCAGGAGGTGCTTCAGGAATATGGCCACCAAATTAAGCTTTAAAAAATACAACTGAGGATAAAAAATGTTAAACGACACACTTGCAACCGCTTTGTCGGCTGTAATCAATATGGAAAAGACAGGCAAGAAGGAATGTGTAATTAGGCCTTCCTCCAAGATAATCAAGTTCGTGCTTAAGATAATGAACGAGAACAACTACATAGGATCTTTTGAGGAGGTTGCCACTGCAAAAGGTAATATGCTCAAGGTCAACCTTCTCGGCAATATAAACAAATGCGGGGCGATAAAGCCGAGATACAGCGTAAAGAAAGCGGGGTACGAGAAGTTTGAGAAGAGGTACCTTCCGGCAAAGGACTTCGGGATTATCTTCGTATCGACATCAAAAGGCATTCTAACCCACAATGAAGCCAAGAAAAAAGGATTAGGAGGCAAGCTGATAGCATTCTGCTATTAAAGGTCCCATAATGGCCAAAGAGAAAAAAGAAATAAAAGCTGAGATAGGAATTCCTGAAGGGGCATCGGTTGAAATAGAAGGACCTATTGTCCGGATCAAGGGAAAGGCAGGAGAGGTTGCTAAAAAGCTTTTCAACCCTAAGATCAGGCTCACGAAAGAAGGGAATAATCTTGTCCTGAAGGCCTTAAGATCCACAAAAAGGGAGCAGAAACTGGTGAATACCTTCAGGGCCCACATAAAAAATATGCTAAAGGGCTCTGGCGATTCATATAATTATAAGCTAAAGATATGCTCGGGGCATTTCCCGATGAACGTATCAGTCAAAGGCAATGAGTTCATAGTAAAAAACTTTTTCGGGGAAAAGATACCCCGTATCCTTAAGATAAAAGAAGGCGTCACTGTAAAGGTCGAAGGAGACATCGTTTTGGTCAGCTCTGCAGATAAAGAGCTTGCAGGCCAGGTTGCCGCAGATATCGAGCATCTCGTTAAGAGGACCAGGTATGACCTAAGGATATTTCAGGACGGCATCTACATAACTGAGAAAGCCGGAACAGAGGCAAGATAAAGGAAAAGATAATTAAACTATAACCAATGTATCAAGGAAAATAAAATGAGCAACATAAAACCGCTGCTTGACTTAAGGGAAAAGATGAAGGAAAAAAAGCCTGATTTTATCAGGCAGGACCCCCATAAGAAAAGGCTTAGGAAAAGGTGGGTAAAGCCGAGGGGCCTGCATTCCAAGGTCAGGCTTAAGAAAAAGGGCCATCCCAAAAAGGTCTCGGACGGCTATAGGGCCCCAAGAGAGGTAAGGGGGCTCAGCAGGCAGGGATTGAAAATAAAGATTGTCCATAATGAAAATGATCTTGGCATGGTAAGCAAAGAAAAAGAAGGTGTCATCATAGCCTCCAATGTCGGCCTGAAAAACAAGATTTTGCTCATGAGAAAAGCTAAAGAAAGCGGCATTAAGATCCTCAACCTGAATGTTGATGAATACCTAAAAGTAAAAGAAGAAGGTATAAAGGAAAGGCTTGAGAAGAAAAAAGCCAAGGAAAAGGAGAAAAAGAAAAAGAAGGAAAAAGAAGAGGAGAAGAAACTGGAAGAAAAATTAGATGAAGAGGAGAAGAAAAAACAGGGCAAAGAAGAGAAGGTAAGTGAAGAGGAGAAGAAAAAACAGGAGAAACGGGAAAAAAAGTCTTCCCTATCCCAGGCAGAGCTTGAGAAAAAAGAAAAAGATAAGTTTCTCACTAAGAGGGATGTCTAGCTGCCCTGACCTGTGTAAGCCCGTATCATACTTAATCCAAAATGAAACTCAATAACCAAAAAAGGCTGGCTGCCCAGCTGTTGAAATGCTCCAAAAAGAGAATAAAGTTTGACAATGACAGGCTAAGCGATATAAAGGAGGCAATAACCAAGGCAGACATAAAAGACCTTATAAACGACAAGGCTATAAAGAAGGTTCATGCCAAGGGAGTCTCCAGGGTAAGGGCAAGGAAAAGGCTGGTCCAGAGAAAAAAAGGCAAGCAAAAGGGTCGTGGCTCGATAAAAGGGGCAAAAAACGCAAGGCTGCCAAGGAAGAGGGAATGGATCAACAAGATAAGGTCACAAAGGAAACTGCTAAGTGAACTAAAGGAAAAAAAGATCATCGATGATGCGCTCTATAGCGAGCTTTACCTGAAGTCAAAAGGAAACTTTTTCAGGAGCAGAAGGCACATTAAGCTTTATTTAGAGGGAAGAATTAAAAAATGAAAACCGGTTTTAAGAGAAAAAGGCTGGGAAAAACAGACTACAGGAAAAGGCTAAGGATACTGTCATCCAACAGGCCAAGGCTGGTGGTAAGAAAAAGCCTCAAGAACATATTAGCCCAGGTAGTGGAATACAAGGGGAAAGGGGATAAGGTAATCTTATCTGTCCACAGCTCTGAATTGAAAAAGATGGGATATGACGGAAACAAGGGGAATATACCCGCATCCTACCTTATAGGCTTATTGATTGGAAGCAAGGCAAAAAAGAGCAATATCAGGGAATTGGTCCTGGACATTGGATTGCAGAAATCGGTCAAGGGCTCAAGGATCTATTCATTATTAAAAGGCTGCATTGACAGCGGATTAAGCATCCCGCATTCAAAAGAGATATTTCCTTCAGAAGACAGGATAAAGGGTGCTCATATCAAGAACTTCAACAGCAATAAATTTGAAGAAATAAAAAACAAAATACTAGGTGCACAAAATGCCTGAAGAAACAGAAACATCCAATAAAGTTGAGGATATTGAGAAACAGATTGTGAAAGAAGTAAAGGAAAAGACAGGTTTTGACAAGACATCCTGGAAGCCGAAAACAAGCATGGGAAATAAGGTCAAGGATGGAGAGATCACTGATATAGATGATATACTTAATAAGGGCCTGAAGGTATTAGAGTCTGAGATTATAGACGCATTATTGCCTAACCTTTCCAGTGAGCTGCTTTTGATAGGCCAGTCAAAAGGCAAATTCGGCGGCGGCCAGAGAAGAATTTTCAAGCAGACCCAGAAAAAGACAAAGGAAGGCAACAAGCCTCATTTTGCCATATATGCCTGCGTAGGAAACAATGATGGTTATATTGGATTAGGTTACGGAAAAAGCAAAGAGACCGTCCCGGCGAGAGAGAAAGCCCTAAGAAGGGCCAAATTAAACCTGATAAAGGTAAGAAGAGGATGCGGATCATGGCAGTGCGGCTGCAGGGAGCCCCACACAATACCTTTCGCCGTAAAGGGAAAATGCGGCTCCTGCATCATTGAGCTTATCCCTGCTCCAAAAGGTACTGGGCTGAGGATTGAAAATGAATGCCAGAAGGTATTAAAGCTTGCAGGCATCAAGGACATCTGGTCAAGAACAAAGGGCCAGACAAAGACCAAGATCAACCTTATATCTGCCTGTTATGACGCTCTTAAGAGCCTGTTCAAGATGAAATCAGGAGAAAAATATTTTAAAGAGCTGGGGATTATTGAAGGAAAAATTTCAAATAAGGAAGGAGAAAATGAGCAAGATAGCAGTAATCAGGGTTAGAGGATCGGTAAACCTAAAAAAGGAAGTTAAGGACACGCTGGAATTATTAAGGCTGTATAGAAAGAATTACTGTATTGTCGTAGATGACACCCCATCCTACAAGGGGATGATAACAAAAGTTAAAGACTACGTAACCTTTGGCGAGATAGATGACGAAACCTTCAAAGAGCTCATAGAAAAAAGAGGGGAAGCATATAAAGGAAGGGAAAAAGACAGGAAAGGCAGGATTAGCTATAAAAA
>JAHWHQ010000016.1 GCA_019323195.1 Candidatus Woesearchaeota archaeon
AAAGAAAATATTAAACATATATTCATTATGTAATCAATCTGTAACTTTTCATTTGTTATAATTATTACGTCGCTATTGTTGCAAATTAAAACATTAGGCCTTTATCCGTACTACAAAAAGCAACAATTGCTTTTATAAGGGCAATTTTACTTAATACATTAATATTAAACAAAATCAATATGTTATATAAAAATATTGACTCTGGCATGAAAATTGATTATTAAAACACGGATTGCGATTTAAGAAGGTGTTCTTAGAGTTCGAAAAGCATACATTGAAAGGATAAATGGATAAGAATATGCAAATTGATAAAAGGAAACATGAACGTCTCAACTTCCCTTACACGATTGAATGTTACGATCCCTATAATGATGATGAGATTATTAGAGGCATTGCCATGAATATCAGTGTGTCTGGAATATGCCTTTACATACCACAGCCCTTCAATAAGGGGCAGGAATTAACAATTAAAAGTGTTGTATATAGTTCTCTTCAAAAAGCTACCGTATGCTGGAGTGAAAAATATGACGATGATTACTACAAGGTAGGATGCTGCTTGCACAATGGTGTCTATTAATTCCTCGCAAAAAAAGAACGCCTCAATTATTCAGAATAACCTATCATATCCCTTTCGAAAACAACGACACTATACGCTTTAAAAATTTCTGTTTAGTATTTCTCCGCTGATGTATTGCTGTTCAGGTGACAGGGGAATAAACGTTAGGGCGCTTCCCGATATTACAGAGCGTGCCTTAGTCGCTGAGTTGTAGCTGAATAAAGGGACAAGATTGATCAGTAAATCTGTAGTCATGATTTTTTAAAATCTTGTTTAATAATTACAACACTCCTATTTATAATAAATAGTAAGATTACTTCACTGTTAATCTGTTTATTTATTAGATACTATAATCATTTTCTGTAACAGGAGCTAATAGTCTATTATAGACATTACTGCGCTTACGTAAATTTTGGTTGCTTACTGTAAAAAATTCTCGGGTAATCTTTATTGAAAGGATTAGGAAAAGGATTTGCTAAAAACAAAACTTCTTAGAGTACTCTATTAAAGCTAATCGTGGAAATGAATTTATATGAAATATATCTAAAAAAGGAGGGAATTTATGAAAAAGCTTATTGAGATAGCTGCACTCATTCTGGGGATAATGTTGATAGCCAATCTCGTTTTTGCCGAAGAGAAAGATTTGGAAGGAAGCAAAGATCACCCTCTTCTTACACGGATGCCCAATTTTTATATCTATCAGTACAACGAAAAAGAATTTGATGCGTATAAATACTTTAAGGACAATACAGGACAGCCGATGCCTGTTGAAGGGCATACATACGTCATTCGATACTATATCCAACAGGGGGCAAAAGTACCAAGCGAAGAACAAATATTGAACAACTACATCAATGCCATTAAAAAAATTGGCGGCACTTTAGTGTATAAAGAATGGCTTAATGCTTACCTTACAATAAAAAAGGACAACAAGGTAACATGGATTCGTGTGAACCCTGGGGGCGGAGGCAAAGAATATTATTTGACAATTATAGAAGAACAAGCGATGCAGCAGGATGTTATTGCTGATGCTAATGCAATGGCGCAGGACATTGGTACCACCGGACATGTAGCTGTATATGGTATTTACTTCGATTTTGATAAAGCTGAAATCAAGCCAGAGTCTGACCCTGCGCTGAAAGAAATAGTCAAGCTCCTTCAGGGAAATGCCACACTAAAGCTATATGTGGTCGGCCATACCGATAATGTTGGAGAACTTAATTATAATATGAAACTTTCACAGTCACGTGCTGATGCTGTTGTTAAAAAACTCGTTTCTGATTATGGAGTCGTTGCAAATAGACTTCAATCTCATGGTGTAGGTCCTTTGGCTCCTATATCTACGAATAAGACAGAAGAAGGACAGGCCCTTAATCGTCGTGTTGAATTAGTTGAACAATAGATTATAATTACTATTGTTTGGTCGTAAGCTGAAATTAACGGAAGTGATAGGCCTTTACAAGTAGCTCGTTATCAGGGCGAATGAGTCTAGTAGAATTATAAAAAATAGAGTAGGAGGTTGAGATGTTAAGAAAGTTATGTGCCCTTTTATTATTTGTCTTTTTACTTTCAGGAGTAGCCTTTGCCATAGAATTCTCTGCTGACACGGTCGTAACATCAAATGGGATGAAGACTGAAGGCAAAATCTACTATAAGGTAGACAAATCTAGGATGGATATAAATTCACCAGAAGAGATGATTGTGATAACGAGGATAGACAAAAAAGTCATGTGGAATATTATGCCGGGGGAGAAAATGTATATGGAGATGCCACTAAATCTGGAAAACAAACCAAAGGTTGAAGAAAAAATCGAGGGTGAAATAGAAAGGAAGCTTATTGGCAACGAGACAATAGATGGTCATCCCACAAAAAAGTTTCTGATAAGGTACAAAATAGGCAATAAAGAAGAGCAGGTTTATCAGTGGTTAGCGATGGATATAAACTTCCCTGTAAAGACTGCGGCTATAGACGGGTCGTGGGGTCAAGAATATAAAAACATTAAGATGAGCACACAACCAGATAGCCTCTTTGAGATTCCAGCTGGGTATAATAAATTTCAAATTCCGGGTGGAAGGTATTTTAAGTAAATTGATGATGTGCCTTGTAAACAAATATTGAAGATAAGCTGTAAAAGCATTCTAATTTTTAATATAGTACGAATAGCATTTGGGTCGGGAGATGCCTTTGTTAAAATATTACTAAAAAATATCTTTAATGAAGAATTTACCCATAATTTGTTTATACCGTAACACCCTTAAATAAAAATATTGCAGATACATTCTTCAATCTATATAATCCCTTTAGACTGAAGGTCTGCGACTAAAAGAGTTGACAGATGCTTCCTAAAAAAATTCATCCATCTTGTCTTTTTATGTGATTTCAATCACTGCTTTCCGAGTAACCATATAGTAATCTATATTTAGAAAATAACGGATTTCATTAAGTTTCACCCTCCTTCTAACCCCCTGCCCTCCCCATGAGGAGGGCACCTTCCTTTTGAAGACTCCCTGCGGTAAAACCACAGCCCCGCACTTTGCATGCTGTCTGATAATTGTCAGAGTTTAAACTCTCGCAACAAGATCTTGTAGCCGCAACCTTTAGGTTGCGATCTATGCGTGCAGTCTAAAGCCTGCGGCTACCATTGTCTAACAGACTGCAAAACCACGTTATGTAAGATTCCTCCCCTGTATAATTAACCCTGAGATGTAGTAAAATCTTCTCATGGCTGTTCCCATTATAAAGGCATCAGGACAAATCGAGAGATTCAATCCACAAAAGCTTATTCATTCACTCATACGCTCAGGCGCATCCGATGAGGTGGCAGAGGAAATAGCGGAGAAGGTTGAAAAACAGATCACCCCTTCTTCTCACACAAAACATATTTACCGGCTGGCAAGAAAATATCTGAAAAAATATAACCGTGCAACTGACATGAGGTATTCTATCAAGAAGGCTCTCTATGCTCTCGGCCCCTCAGGTTATCCGTTCGAAAAATATTTCGCGAGAATACTGAAGGCCTATGGATACTCTGCGGAAACAAATCAGATCATGCAAGGGTACTGTGTGAGGCATGAAGTTGACGTCCTCGC
>JAHWHQ010000017.1 GCA_019323195.1 Candidatus Woesearchaeota archaeon
AAAACCGGAAGATACAGCGGAGGCTAAGCCGGAAGGCACCAGGGAGACAGAGATAGACCTGGTAGATGAGCAGGGCCGTAAGCAGAAACTGGAGATATATGAAGAAAAAAAAGAAGTGAAGGAAAAGGCTGAAGAAAAAAGAGAGGAGCAAAAGGAAGAGAAAAAAGCAAGGGAAAATAAAGAAGAAGAACATAAAGAGCCTAAAAAGCCCATCTTGAAGAGGGTATTAAACTTCTATGACACGCAGTACAAGAAACTTGCCATAATACCTATCGTGGTCTTTATACTCGCAATCATAATAATAGGCATCCAGACAGCTACCACCGGATCGTTCATCAATAAGGATGTTTCCTTAAAAGGCGGCGTTACCATAACGATAACAAAAGGGGCTGAGGCTGACATCATTTCTATGGAAAAATTCCTTAGCGACAGATTCAGGGGGAATGACGTATCTGTAAGAAGCATAAACAAGGCAGGGGCGCAGATAGGGATCGTTGTTGTCGCTGATATTGACGGGACAAACAAGGAGGAGCTTAATTCCTTCATAGAGGGCATAGAATCCTTCATAGGATATGGGCTGGAGGAGCAGGATTACAGCACAGAGGTAATGGGCTCTTCCCTTGGAGAGAGCTTCTTCAAAGAGACATTTATCGCCTTGATCTTCGCTTTTATGCTGATGAGCATCGTTGTATTTATCTATTTCAGGACATTTGTGCCAAGCCTTGCAGTAGTGCTTTCTGCGCTTTCAGATATCATCGTTACACTGGCAGTAGTGGACCTGACAGGGATGAGGATAGGAACAGGAGGGATAGCAGCATTCCTCATGCTTGTGGGATATTCTGTTGACACAGACATGCTTCTTGCAACTACGCTGCTCAAAAAAAAGGAAGGAACGGTCTTTGACAGGGTCATGAAATCGTTCAGGACAGGGATCATGATGTCATTGACCACAATGACAGCCCTTATCACAGGGATAATCTTTGTAGAATCAGCAGTTATAAGGCAGATAATGATAATCGTGCTTATTGGATTAGTGGTCGATAATATGAGCACATGGATACAGAATGTCGGCATATTGAGGTATTACCTGGAAAGAAAGGCAGGGAAGGTTAAAAATGAATAGAAAGGTAAAGAAGCTGTTTACTGATGTAAGGGTGATAATCTTCCTACTTTTGATAGTTTTTGCGCTTGTAGCGATACACCCAAACCCATATAAGAAAGGGGTGGCTATAAGGAATGTTGTATCGAACAGCTCTGCCAGCCTGGCAGGCATACAAAGCCCAAAGCCAAGCATACCTCCTATGAGCAGGGAGGTAATAACTTCGATAAATAACAGGGTCATAAATGATATAGGGGACTATGCAGATGCTGTCAGCAACTTAAGGGTCAATGCAACTGTCCAGGTAAGGACTGACAAGGATATCTATAAGCTTATCACAAAGGAAAAGATCGAGGTAATAGAGCTTAATGAGACAGAATTAAGAACGATAGAAGAGATAATCGAGGTAAATGAGACCATTAACGGAAGCATTGTCAAGAGAAATGAAACAATCACAAGGCAGGCTGAAGTGCCGAAGACAGAAAGGGTAAGGATGGGCGTTGATGACATAGGCCTTGGGGTTTATGATGCACCTACAACAAACATCAGGAAAGGACTTGACCTGCAGGGAGGGACAAGGGTTTTATTGCAGCCTGAGGAGGAGATAAGCAGGAACGACATGGAAAACCTGATTGCTGTCATGAAAGAAAGGCTTAATGTCTACGGCCTGAGCGACCTTGTCATAAGGGAGGCAGGTGACCTTTCCGGAAACCAGTACATCCTGGTCGAGATCGCAGGGGCTACTGAGGAAGAGGTCAAGGACCTGCTGGCAAAGCAGGGTAAATTCGAGGCAAAGATAGGGAACGGGACCGCGTTCAAAGGCGGAACTGACATCACTTATGTATGCAGGTCAGCTGACTGCGCAGGCATAAGCCCATTTGAGGGATGCAGCCATATGGGAAGTGAATGGATGTGCAGGTTCAGGTTCTCAATAAGCCTTTCGCCAGAGGCTGCGCAAAGGCAGGCTGACCTTACAAGGGACTTAGAGGTTCTGACAGAGGAGAAGCACCAGTACCTGAGCGAGAAGCTTGTGCTTTTCCTGGATGACAGGCAGGTTGATGAGCTGAGGATAGGGGCAGAGCTGAAAGGAAAGGCCGAGACAAACATACAGATTTCAGGCTCAGGAACAGGGATTTCGCAGCAGGAGGCTGCTGTGAATGCGCTGCAGAACATGAAAAGGCTGCAGACAATACTTATCACAGGCTCGCTGCCGTTTAAGCTTGATATAGTAAAGACCGACACTATATCTCCGATCTTAGGCCATGAGTTTGTAAGAAACGCTTTATTGGTAGGGCTTATCGCCATCCTGACTGTTTCAATCGTGGTATTCCTAAGGTACAGGAAATGGAAGATAGCGATACCTATCGTCATCACTTCCATAGCAGAAGTCACAATACTTCTTGGTGTTGCCGCACTGATAGGCTGGAATCTTGACCTGGCGGCCATTGCAGGTATAATAATATCAGTAGGAACTGGCGTGGACCATAAGATAATCATAACAGACGAGACATTAGAAGGAGAGGCCAAAAAGATATACAACTGGAAAGAAAGGTTTAAGGGAGCTTTCTTTATAGTGATAGGGGCCTACCTGACAACAGTGTTTGCGATGGTGCCTTTGATATTCGCAGGTGCAGGCATGCTGAAAGGGTTTGCGATAATAACCATAATAGGCGTATCTATCAGCATCTTCATAACAAGGTCATCTTACCCAAGGATTATTGAGTTGCTTCTTAAAGAGTAAAGAATAAGACCATTGTATTTAGGAAAAATTATATAAATAGGCCTCATTAACTTCTTCTAAAATGGGTACAAAGCTATGGGCTATTGGGCTGATGGTATTATGCACCATCTTCACCTCTGTTGCGCAGGTTTTCTATAAGCTGGGGGCAGCAAGGCTGAGCTTCAGCGTGATAAGCCTGATCACAAACCTGCCTTTACTCACTGGGATGGCTCTCTATGTCTTAGGGGCTTTTATCATGATAATAGCGTTCAAAGGAGGGGATGTCTCTGTGCTTTACCCTATAATCGCTACAGACTATATCTGGGTGAGCCTTATGGCTGCCTATTTTTTCAATGAGGCCCTTAATCTATTCAAATGGACAGGGGTCTTTCTTATAATTGCAGGGATTGTCTTTATTGGCTTAGGGTCAAAAGAGAAAGAGGCTGTTGGATATACAGAAGTGGTATAAGATGGCAACACAACTATGGTCAGTCGGACTGGTAATGCTGGCAGGGGTGACAGGCTCTTTAGGTCCGATAATGCTGAAGAAGGCATCCGGAAAGCTGTCCTTCAGGCCAAAGGAGCTGATAAAGAACTATAACCTCATGATAGGGTTCCTGCTATATGGCGCAGCAACAGCACTGTTCATACCTGCATTGAAAGGAGGGGAGCTGTCAGTGCTTTACCCTCTGATATCGATAACGTACATCTGGGTCATCTTATGGTCTTTAAAGCTGCTTAATGAAAAGATGAACAAGATGAAATGGGTCGGGATTTTTCTTATAGTGATAGGGGTTGCTTTTATCGGGCTTGGGGCTTGATTTTATAAAATAAAAAGGTACTGTAAAGTCAAAGAAGTCAGGGGCGGAATTTAGGCAATCTTCTTATTAGGTTTTAGTTGACATAGATTACCTTGGCCTATATAATTAACAGGGTAGTTTGGGTTTAATACCATTTTGGGATTATTCATATCCCCATATCCAGAAGCCCTCATCACTTCGTCAATCGTAGTTGCCTCTGGCGCAGAAAACAAACGAACAGAAACCAATTTTTTTCCTTCGTACTCTACAGCAACAAATTTAGTATTATAATTTCCTATTAGGTTTTCAAAAACAGGAAAAGATTTAAGTTGTTCCTGTGGCAGGTGCAAAAAATTTTCTAAACCTCCTCCAGCAATTAATTCTTGATCCACAACTTCATTGTCTTTTAGTAAGGATAAATAAAATCTCACGCCTCTACCTTTCCCATTAATAAAAACTCTTCTATAATGCATGCTCATAGCCTCAAAAGGATCTAAATTTTCTGGGTATAGTGAGTCAATAGCTCTAAGTATTTTTTGAGCTTCAGGAAGATCATATATAAATACCTTATCTGGTCTTGTTTTAGGAAATAGCTGATCCTCTACTAATTGTGCTGTTTTAGAGTTGACTGGGGGAGATTTGAATCTATCAAAAGGACTTTTAGAATTACCAAATGAATTTTTTATAGCATCTATTATTGTATTACCCATATGATCTATTAAATAGAACGACTATTTAAATCTTTCTATGTTGTAGTATCTATAGAGTGATTACAAAAAGGAAATAGAGTCATCCTGTTTTTAGGTTTTTTTTCGATTTTGTCTAACATCCATTACGCATAACAAAAAGCAAAGCTTTAAATATTTCTATCTTCCGGATATATAAACTATATTATATAGTTTAGAGGTGGTATTGATGCCGGACGTAATCAAATTCTCAGAAAAGGCGAACCTTAAATTACTTGATGCCTTATTCCAGCCCATGTCTAAAAAATGGAACACAAGCCTGATCAACTGGCTTATTGACAGCAAATACCGGCAATATAAAAGGCTTGATAAGTTCCTTAAAGAGCAACTGGATAAGCCTGATGAGATGCTGTTAAAAAAAGCAGAGGAGTTTAAAAAATACAAATATGACCAAAGAATAGTTGAGATACTGAAGTTTGTCAATAAGACAGTAAGCTATATGCATGATAATAAGAATTTCGGCAAGAACGAGTACTGGGCCACTGCGATAGAGACATTAAAGAGGAAGAATGATGACTGTGACGGAATAAACGGCCTGCTTTATGTATTGGCAAGGTTATCCGGCATACCTTCTTTTATGATGTATTGCGCTATTGGAAAGACGTTCCATGGCGGCCATTTCTGGACAGTCTACCTAAGCACAAAATACGGCAAGCTGTATACGATAGACGGAACCTATTATGTTGATCTGAGAGCTATCCCAGGCAGAGCAGTATTCAGGTTCTCAGACAAGAAATACCAGACTATCTGGTACCTGTTTAATGATGACTTCATATTTAAGGAGAAGTGATTGTTCTTATCCTGTTGCCGATCAGTTCCCTTTCGCCCTCATACTCGTCTATCTCTCCGATGACCTCGATATGGTCGCCTTCTGAAAGGCTGACATTGTCGTAGACTATTATCTTCATCTCCTCAGGCTGGGTTATGGTTATTATGGTAAGCTGCTCAGTGTTAAAGACGTCCTCAACAACGCCTTTAACCTTGACATCATCCCCAATCTCTTCATCTTCGATGCTGCTTATGCTGCTCTCATCCAGTGTGATATTCTCAGAGATAAGGTAAAGCAGGAAAATGCCTGAAAGAGCGCAGATTATTGATATCTTGAGCAGGGTTTTTTCCTTCACTAAAGAGGGTAATGGGGGGAATTTTATAAATTGTTTGGATTATTCCGAAATATTTATATACTTTAGGGTAGTGACATAAAAGATTATGAAATTAACATATGATCCAGGTTTATCAAATTTAGTTTATGATTCTGATAGTGGCAAATATATGCAGTATCTATCCGGACCAGGAGGATATGCTGATTTTCCACCTGAAATGACATTTATGTGCAGGGATTTACTTACAGGAGGAATGGTTGAGTATAAAATATCTGAATTTGATGTCATTAAAGTGGATTCGAAAGAGGTGGCTAAAAAAATTTTACCAATAAATCTGCAACAGAATTTTTATAAAATAGATAGGGGTTTTTGTCTAACTGGGAATATTGTAAAAAGAAGATAATTCTTAAAAAAACCTACCCTTTATTTTCAAAAACTTTAAAAACAATTATGTTTTCTAGAGGGGTATAATGGCTTCATTAAAATTCAAGTCAACAGCAGACATAAAGGTGCCGAAAAGGCTTATAGACCAGGTTCTTGGCCAGGATGAGGCAGTCAAGGTCATGAAGAAGTCTGCTGAGCAAAGAAGGCATGTCCTACTTATAGGGCAGCCTGGGACAGGAAAGTCCATGCTGGGGGTAGGGTTAGCAGAGCTTCTTCCAAAGGAGAAGCTGACAGATACCTTATCATTCCCGAACCCTAACGATGAGAACAACCCCCTGATAAGGACTGTCCCTGCGGGGCAGGGAAGGGATTTAGTGGCAAAGTCAAGGATACAGTCGATGGGGATGTTCAAGAACCAGAATGTTTTCCTGTTCATACTTGTAATAATCTCTATGATAGTTCCCTGGTGGGCAAGGAGCCATTACCAGTCAGACATAATGTTCGCAGCCTTCTTCCTTGGAGGCATGGTCTTTTTAGGGGCTTTTGTGATATTCCTTAACCTTGGGAAAAGGATGAGCTCTCCGCAGGTAAGGGTCCCAAAGCTGATAGTAGACAATTTCAGGAAGAAACAGGCGCCGTTCAATGACGCGACAGGCGCGCATGCAGGTGCTCTTCTCGGGGATTGCCTTCACGATCCTTTTCAAAGTTTTCGTCACTCTCAAGTTGTTACAAAAGTTGGAGGCAAAGATTCATTTATCTGTGTTGAGATAAATAAAGAAATAGATACATTATTCTCTAAGTATGAAAATAAAATAGAGAGAAGAGGAAACTACGAAGCACTTCATTTAAGCAAAGACGACCTATTTATTTTAGGCGAAACTAATGGTTCCATTTCTCCAGTTGAAGTCTTATCATCCAACAGATATGATTACAATGGTGAGATGATAAAACTAACAACCTCCGAAAACAAAGAACTGGTAGTTACAGCAGAACATAAAATAGCCATTTGGAAGAACAACAAAATCGAATACATTGAAGCCAAGGATATCAAAGAAAGTGATAAAGTAGTTTCTAAATCAGAAGATATAATTATTGACAAGCAGGATATTATTGGCACTTATGATGAAAGGCAGCAGGAACAATGCAGATTATATTATCAATACTTGGATATTAAATCTAAAAATCCAACTTGGGGTTACAAAAGAATCGCAAAAGCAATGAATCAGAAAATAGACAAAACAAGATGGTGGCACGCAAAAAAGCACATTCCTGTTCCAATTCAAACAGTGCAATGGTTAAAGAAAAGGGAATTATTACCATTAAGAATAGACAATCCTAAATTACCTTTAATAGCAAAAGTATTGGGAGCTACTTTTGGTGATGGAGGTATTTTCGAAAATTTAAATGCAATCTTTTTATCTAGCAAAGAGAAATATAATGTAGAAGAATTTGGAAGAGATATTGGGAAGATATTTCACTTCAACAAAGGAGAAAATTCAAGAATTATTGAAGGTGGAGAATTTGGTCATTCATGGTGTTATCAAAACACCAACAGAAATATAATCCGGTTTTTTAGTGCCTTAGGTTCGCCAATTGGTAAGAAATCATCTAATAATTTAACAATGCCCTTGTGGATTTATAAAAGAGATAATTTCAAACAAGAATTTTTTGGTTCATTATTTGGAAGTGAATTAGGAATCCCAAAAATACACGTAGACAGAGTTCGTTTGAATACTCTTGATTTTGCAATCACTGGAGAGAAAGGTTTAGAACAAAATCGGATAGAGTTTATAGAAAACATAAAGGAATACCTAAATTCAAATCTCATTAAAACAGGAAAAATCTCAACAAGAATAGTAAACACAAAATACTCCAAGAAGGAATCTGTTCTTTATAGACTCTTAATATCCACAGAGTTCCAAAACCTGATTCATTTTGCAAATAACTGTAAATTAAACTACTGCAAATACAAAAGAGATAAGCTAACATCAACAGTTAACGAATTCAGGGAAGAAAAGAGAAAGAAATATGTAGATTTAATCTCCCAAGGCTATGGTGCAGAATCTGCAATGAATCTGCTCAATCTTACACCTCAGGCCTTATACGAAATCCTTAATGAGACAAACTATGTTATAAAAGAACCCGAGGCAGCATACAGCTAAGATGAAACTAACCAAACAAACAATAAAAAAAGTGGAAAAGATCCATTACAAGGGCAAGCTCTATAATGTCACAACCAGCTCAGGGAATGTCATAGTCAACGGGATATTATGCAAGAACTCAGGCGGCCTTGGCACGCCGGCGCATGAAAGGATAGTTGCAGGCATGATCCATAAGTCACACATGGGGGTGTTGTTTGTTGATGAGATAGCTACACTCCAGCCCCATACGCAGCAGGAGCTTCTTTCCGCAATACAGGAGAAGAAGCTTGCCATAACAGGCCAGTCAGAGAGGTCAGCAGGCGCCATGGTAAGGACAGAGCCTGTGCCGTGCGACTTTATCTTAGTGGCTGCGGGCAACCTTGAGACCATAAAGAACATGCATCCTGCCTTAAGGTCAAGGATAAGGGGCTATGGGTATGAGATATACATGAATGACACCATGCCTGACAATGAAGATAACAGGAACAAGATAGCGATATTTGTAGCCCAGGAGGTTATCAAGGACAAAAAGATCCCTCATTTCTCAAAAGAGGCTGTTGATGAGATCCTCGAAGAGGCAAGGAAGATGGCGAACAGGAAGGGCCATCTGACATTAAGGCTGAGGGAGCTTGGAGGGCTTATAAGGGCTGCCGGCGACCTGGCTAAAGAGAAGAACTCAAAGCTTGTAAACAAGGAGCATATCCACGGAGCAAAGAAGATAGCAAGGACATTAGAGAAGCAGCTGGCAGACAAGTACATCGAGAGGAAGAAGGAATACGCTGTCATAATAACAGAAGGCAAGAAGATAGGACGGGTTAACGGCCTAGCTGTCATAGGAGGGGAAGACGCCTATTCAGGCATAATACTCCCGATAGAATCACAGGTCACTCCCGGCGGAAAGGAAAGCGAGATAATAGCTACAGGGAAATTAGGCGAGATAGCAAAAGAGGCTGTGAAGAATGTCTCTGCAATAGTGAAGAAATACTTCGGTGATGACCTTAAGGAGAAGTATGACGTCTATGTGCAGTTCCTGCAGACGCATGAAGGCGTTGAGGGCGATTCTGCATCCATAGCTGTAGCCACATCAGTCATCTCTGCATTCAAGAAGATACCCATAAGGCAGGACACTGCCATGACAGGAAGCCTGTCTGTGAGAGGGGATGTCCTTCCGATAGGAGGGGTGTCGTCAAAGGTAGAGGCAGTTATAGAAGCAGGCATTAAAAGGGTAATTGTTCCGAAATCAAACATGCAGGACATCATAATCGACCAGGAAAAGCTCAAGAAGATAAAGATCATACCTGTTGAGCACATAAAGGACGTCCTGAAGGAATCGATGGTATGGGACGGCAAGAAGGACATTCTTAATAAGATACTGAAAAACTGATGTATGTTAGAATAAAAACAAAATCTTTATAAATAATACAGAAGCCTTGATTTGAATATGACAAGGAAAAAAGCCAAGAAATCCGAGAAACAGAAGGACATAAAGATAGACCTGTCAGGGCTGAAGTCCTGCCCTGAGTGCGCTTCTGACAACGTCTTCTACAGCAGCACAAGGGATGAGCTAATATGCAGGGACTGCGGCGGGATTTTCTCAAAGCTGACGCCGGAGCAGATGGAGAGATATAAGAATTCCTTGAAATAATCTTAGGGCAGATGAGTTCTAAATAGATGATGCTTTAAAAGACGATCAATCTTCTGAATAGTTTATTTCAACATGCTTCAGGATTATCTTCTTCTCTTTAGGCTTAGAGACCATTATAAAGTGTTCCCCGCCTGATAATTTAAATTCCTGCCTCACCTCTTTTGGTATAACAACTACGTAAGATGTCTTGTCCGGCCTCATATAGCCCTTGACCAGCACCGAAGTAGGATGGGGTTTTTCTGACATATTACCACCTCTTATGCTAAACATGATGAGCATACATTTAAGTTTTTTGGTTGATATCCATTACATCAAGATATCCTGGATGTCCAGCATGCCGAATATGTTTATCAAGTCTTCTGTATTCTTCAAGCTGGTGATAAAGTTGAGTTGAATCCTCATCTAAAAAACCAGAATCATCCTGAAGATAGATGAATAGGTTAATGTATTTTCTAACGAGGCAAATGAAATTTGTATCTCTGTCTTCAAGGTATCTTTCTAATCCTAACTCCGCTATAGAGATAGTATCGCCTTTCAGAATTCTTCTCAGCTGTGAGTATCTTTCAAGTTCTGAGCTCCAGATAATTTTCCTGTCATGTTCGATGGTTCTTATGAGATCATCATTTCTCATAGAGCAGTCATGCATCCAGCCACCATAATGACCAGAAATTCTTCTGGTGCTTTTAAATTCTTCAAATGCCCTTTCAGTCAAAAAAAAACATCTATTTTCCTTAAATTGCTTTTCATGCATAGTAGGCCACCCATCAACTATCCATTCTTCTTCCTTAAAGTCATATCGATAAGATTCAGCCCCATACATATAAAGTTCTGGATGAACCGAGTTATAATCCATAAATCTCATAATATTAACATAAGAAATAAGTGGTGGCTCTCTTCCTGGGATATAGCCCTCGTCTGACTCGGCAAAAACAAGCCCCCTAGGCAAAGGAATTCCAGGTTTAACTACTCCTTCTATAAATTCATTCAAAGGTTCATTTACATCCGTTTCCCCTTCAACTGGTTTTTGTAAATTCCTTTGTTTTTTTGTTATTTTTTTATTCCCAAACATGTTAAACATGTTGAGTATAATGAACAGATATATAAATCTTTCGGTTTTATAGCTACCTAGAAGTGATAATAGAACTTATTTTAGGGTTCAGCAGTCCATACTGAAAATAAAAAATCCCAACCACAGCAAGCTGTGGGGTATTTTTTAAGCCTCAAACTGGGTTATCCATAATCGCAGCTAGCTGCGGGGTATGAGACCCAGTTTGAGCAATCAAAAAAGAGTGTTCTAGAACTATCTCCACCCAACCTCTACATCATCTGTCCTTTCGTAGGGCTTTATGTCTATGTCTTTTATGCTCATCCTTACGCCTGCCTTGTGCTCTATCAACCCAAGCGCAGCTATCTGGAGGCCATTATCTACCAAAACATCATTCGGAGGGATAAAGCATTCTGCATCCCTTGCATCGCACATCTTCCTGCACATCTCCTGCAGCCTTTTGTTGCATGCAACACCGCCTCCTAACAGCAATTCACCCTTCTCGCAGTGGGCCATCGCCCTTTCAGCAACCTCTACCATCATGGCAAAGACCGTCTCCTGGCAGCTATAGCAGAGGTCCTCTACCTTGTATCTGCCAGAATCATACTTCTGTTTTAGGTTAGTCTGTATTCCGCTAAAGCTTATGTCCATGCCCTTTACAACATAGGGCAGCTCGATAAACTGCTTTCCCTTAAGCGCAAGCTCGTATATCTTAGGCCCTCCTGGAAAGCCCAGACCTATATGCCGTGCAAAACCATCCAAAAAATTCCCAATCCCGTTATCCAGCGTCTCCCCAAAAATCCTGTACTTGCCTCCGTCATAGGCTATCACCTGGGTATTTGCGCCGGAAACATAAAGCAGGACAGGATCCTTGCACTTAGTCAGCAGCCTTCCTATCTCAAGATGGGCAATACAATGGTTAACCCCTATAAGAGGCTTTTTTACCTTTTTTGCCAGCTCTTTTGCCTTTTCCATCCCTACAACAAGGCATGGAGCAAGGCCAGGCGCCTGGGAGAAGCTTATCAGGCCAACATCCTCGATGCTTATCCCTGCAGTATCAAGCGCATCAGAAATAACCTTATCGCTTACCCTTATATGGTGCTCTTTGGCCTCTGTCGGGTGTATGCCGCCCTGCTTAGTGGTATAACTATCCTTAACATTAGCCAGTATCTTACCCTTACCATCCATGATCCCTGCACCAAAGGTGTGCGCAGTGCTTTCTATGCCGAGGCATATCATAAGGACAAAAAAATTTCGATAAGTTTATAAATATTCCCCTATCCAATTTTTTTAAATGAAAGAGAAGAATCTTTTTGAGATCGTTATCGTCGGAAGAGGCGGGCAGGGAGCTAAGACCGCATCGCAGTTCATCGCAGAGTCTGCCATGGCAGGGGGAAAGCACATACAGGCATTCCCTGAATACGGCCCTGAGAGGGCAGGCGCTCCTATGAAGGCCTATGCAAGGATATCTGACAAGGCCATAACAACTTATGCTCCTGTTGTAAACCCTGACGCTGTTATCGTCATCGATGAGACACTTCTAAGCACTGTCAATGTTACACAAGGCCTTGGCAAGGACGGCATACTTATAGTAAACACCTCAAAGGGGGCTGAGGAGATAAAGAAAGAGCTGAATTTCAAGGGAAATGTCCATACTATCGATGCTACCAAGATATCTATAGATGCTGTAGGGAAGAACCTCCCTAATACCCCTATGCTGGGGGCTTTTGTAAAGCTTACAAAGGTAATACCGCTTGATAATGTCAAGGAATGCATAAGGAATAAGTTCCTGAAAAAATTAGGCGAGGACAAGACTAATGCTACTATAAAAGGCGTTGATCTGGCTTATGAGGCTGCATGATGAAACAGTTAAAATCAGCAAAGGAAATCCCGATAGGAGGGCTTATTGATGAAGCAGGGTCTTCAAGAAAGTTCAAGACAGGGGACTGGCGCAGCTTCAGGCCTGTATGGGACAGCTCAAAATGCATACACTGCATGATGTGCGTACCTTTATGCCCGGAAGACTGCATACCCACAGAAGGCTCTGGAAATAACATAAAAAGAAAGGAGACAGACCTTGATTACTGCAAAGGATGCCTTATATGCGAGAATGTATGCCCTGTAAAGTGCATATCACATAAAGAAGAGGCGGAGTTCAGGAAATAAGATGTCAAAGGTAAAGGCGATAACAGGAGCAGAAGCCGGAGCAGAGGCTATGAAGCAGATCAACCCAGATGTATGCGCAGCTTTTCCCATTACACCGCAGACGCCTGTAATGCAGAGGTTTGCAGATTTTCATGCTGACGGCTTAGTTGATTCTGAATTAATAAGGGTTGAGAGTGAGCATTCTGCAATGTCATGCTGTGTTGGAGCCAGCGCTGGAGGAGCACGCGTCATGACTGCAACATCATCAGCAGGCCTTGCCCTTATGTGGGAGATAGTAGGAGTGGCTTCAGGCCTTAGGCTGCCGATAGTGATGGAGATAGTAAACAGGGCCCTGTCTGCTCCAATCAACATCCACTGTGACCATTCTGATTCCATGGGCGCAAGAGACCTTGGATGGATACAAATCTACTCTGAGAACGCCCAGGAGGTCTATGAAAATACATTGCTGGCCATGAGGCTGGCTGAGAAGGTACTGCTGCCTGTCATGGTATGCCAGGATGGGTTTATCACTTCGCACGGTGTTGAGAATGTTGAGATATTTGATGATAAGGATGTAAAAAGTTTTGTCGGCGAGCATAAGTACCCGTACGGACTGCTTGACATAAAAAAGCCTGTCACGCACGGGCCTTTGCAGCTGCAGGATTATTATTTCGAAACAAGAAGCCAGCAGATACCTGCCATGGAGGAAGCCAAAAAAGAATTCATAACTATAGGAAATGAGCTTTCAGGGATAACAGGAAGAAAATACCCTTATTTTGACAGCTATAAGCTAAAGGATGCAGAGGCTGTTATCGTTGTCATGAACTCAACAGCAGGCACAACCAAGACAGCTATTGATAATCTTCGCAAAGAAGGCAAAAAAGCCGGGCTTCTTAAGCTAAGGCTTTTCAGGCCGTTCCCTTACAAAGAGGTCGCTAATGCATTGAAGAGCGTAAAGAATATAGCTGTCCTTGACAGGAGCGTCTCGTTCGGAGCCAATCCTCCATTATACGGAGAGATAAAGAACGCGCTTTATGATGCTAAATATGACGGAAAGCTGCATTCATTGGTCTTCGGCCTAGGCGGAAGGAATATCTATGTTGAAGAGATAGAGAATGTCTTTAACAGGCTGCTTTCAGGAAAGCTGAAAGAGCATTCATATGTCGGATTAAGGGAAGGTCATTAACCATGAACTACAAACAATTGGCTGAAAAACTTCAGAAAAGGAAACTAGTGCCAGGGCACAGGAGCTGCAGCGGGTGCGGTTTCCCGCAGATAGTGAGGGCAGTGCTGGCATCTACTGACAAGCCTGTTGTCGCTTCGTGCGCAACAGGATGCTTAGAGGTCACTACCACGATCTATCCGTTCAGCTCATGGAACATACCTTTCATACATTCTGCTTTTGAGAACAGCGCTGCTACAATAGCAGGTGTTGAGACCGCTTTCCGGGCCTTGAAAAAGAAAGGAAAGATAAAGGATGACATAAAGTTTATCGCATTCGGCGGTGACGGAGGAACATATGACATCGGACTGCAGTCATTGTCAGGCTCGCTTGAAAGGGGGCATGACTTTCTCTATGTATGCTATGATAATAACGCTTACATGAACACAGGAATACAGCGCAGCTCAGCAACGCCTTACGGAGCCTCTACAACAACAGCCCCTGCAGGAAAGGTCCACCAGGGCAAGGAGGAGTTCAGGAAGGATTTTGCAAAGGTTATGGTTGCGCATAACATTCCTTATGTTGCGCAGGCTTCTGTCCATAACATGATGGACCTTACAGCCAAGGCTGAGAAGGCCTTATCTATAAAAGGGCCGAAGGTTATGGTCGTACTGCAGCCATGCACCTTAGGATGGCGGTTTCCTTCTGACAAGACAATGGAGATAGCAAAGCTGGCTGTAGAGACAAGGTTCTGGCCGCTTTACGAGGTTGAGAACGGGAAGTATAAGCTTACATACAAGCCGTCAAAGGATGTTCCTGTAACAGAATACATGAAGACCCAGGGAAGGTTTAAGCACCTGCTAAAGCCCGAAAATAAGCCAATAGTTGACAAGATACAGGGGCATGTTAATTCTGAATGGGAGAAGCTGGTTAAGTTGTGTGAAGGGTGAATTTACCAGAATTCTTCATGAGCCTGTTTTTCTTCTTCAAATATAGCTTACCCCTAACCAACCCATCTCCCTATATCCCTTATGCTTAAGATAGAACCAATCCTTCCTGTGTTCTCAGAAGCAGGAAGCAGTGAGTCATCTATCTCCCCCATCATCCCCTTTCTGATCCTTTCCTGCAAACAATATTTTTTTGAGCAGTTTTTAAGGCAGTTGATGCATTTCTTAGGCGGCAGAGTTTTGTCTGCCAGGACCCTCTCTGCGAATCCTGTTTTAATCACCCTTAAAGGCAAGCCTGTTGTACTCTGTACAAGCACTATATCATCATCTCCTGCATCTATGTATGCCTGCTTTGTTTTTTCGTCCACACCGCACTCTTTTGTAACAAGCAATCTTGTCCCCAGCTGAAAAGCATCTGCACCTGCTTCTCTTATCTTTTTGATATCTTCCCTGGAAACCAAGCCGCCAGACGCTATAATCGGTATACCTATCCTGCCCCTAATTAAAGATACAAGCTCTTCAGTTGTTTTCATATCCTGTTTTTTAGGGAACCCTATATGCCCGCCAGCGTCTGACCCCATCGCTATTATGGCAGAAGCGCCAAGGGATTCAGCATATTTGGCCAAGCTTAAAGAAGAGACCTTTACAAAAACAGGTATACTGGTCTTTGAAAAGATGGTTTTATCAAAACCTGCTGACATCGTGATAAAATCAACCTTTTCCCGGTTACATGCCTTAAGGTTCGGTTCGTAGTTCTTACCATATACCAGGAGATTTACCCCTAACAAGGATCTTCCCTGAGAAAGTTCCTTTGCTTTTTGTATATCCTTAGCAAGCCCTTCAGGCGCCTTTATGAAAGAGGGCAATACAGCCGCTATGCCCTCATCCAGGCATTGGGCTGCAAATTCGGGGGTGGTAACATGCCCCATAGCTCCAAGAATTATTTTCCCTGTTATTTTATCAGATATATGGCGTTTCATCATACCTTATCCAAAAGATTATCAGTATCAAGCTTCTTAATCAGGCAAAGTTCTTCCTGTGTGGGCATTGGCGTCTGGCTTATCTTTGATGGTATCTCAAACTGAAATCCTGTGTTCTCTTTTACCTCATCCAATGTATGGCCTGGATGGATTGACAGGATTTTGGGATTACCCCCAAGCTCAAACAAGCATAAATCGGTTACAGCCAATGTATTCTTAACAGCAGGAGAGGTGATAAAATCCACTTTCTCAACAAATACCTTTTTGCTATGTTTCGGAATTACCAGTATGCTTTGTTTAACCTTTCTACGCAGGCTGACAGATGCTGCAGGGCCAGGAAGCTTTACTTTTGGGCCCTTATAATCCCCTATGCATGTAAGATTTATGTTTCCTCTGCTGTCTGCCTGGCTTGCTCCAAAAAACATGAGATCAATCAGGTTCCGGTTTGCATAATCCCAGATAGCCTCAAGCTTAAGTTCTGAGTTCTTATTTTCCAGGGCATGTACCGTGACAGAGGAATAGGTGCTCCTGCTTATTACCGGATCGATTGCGCCAGTGCAGTTAAGGTATGTAAAATCTTTTGAAAGTTGTGCAAGCCTTATGGCAAATAACGGAAGAGGCGACGCTACCCCTGTTGTTATAACACTGCCGTTTTTTATAAATCCTGACAAAATGCAGACTATTTGCTCATTATTCATCCTTTCACCATCCCCTCAATAGAATCCACATCATAATCATATTCACCTGCGCAGGCTGTTGGTTTCGCCCCTCCTGGAATCTCTACAACGCTCTCCACCAAAAAATAGGGTATTGTCACTTTATCCAGCCTGTCTGCTATTCTCTCAACCGAGGCAATAACCTTCCTGCTCGCATTTGCCAATAATTCATCATTCAGGGCCCCATCCACAAATATATTCCCTTTTTTGTCAGCAGCATGGGCATGGATAATGGCATAATCAGGCCTTAATGCCTCGGCTATAAAAACATCCTCTCCCCCAAAGCTAACTTTCCTGTATTTATTGACCTTACAATAATCGCTTCCTTCCATAGAAACCATAGGCATGAAAGGCAATCCCATAGCTGAAGCCCTCAACCCCTGGACTATTTCACTGGCATCGGTTTCCCTGTATTTGATTTTCTGCTGCTCAATCGCCTTCCGCCATGCAGGGCTTATTACAAACCCGCCTTCATAGGAGAAACCGTTAAAGGCAGTAATTGCTTCTGCTACGCAGCCTTCTTTTATCAGCATGTTTATCGGCAGCGGATTAGGCGTGCCTACTAACCTAAGGTCCTTCTTTTTTTGCCTGATAATTTCCTTGACCAGCGCTATAGGGGCCCTATTAAGCTGCATCCCGCTGAATACCAGTAGATTCCCGTCTCCTATCCGGGCTATGGCCTCTTCCTTTGTTCTTATCCTGCTCATTTTACCAGATCCTTCAAAACCCCATCAATGTCAATTTCCCTTAAAGCGGTAAGCTCCTGTTCTGTAGGCAATTTAGTCTCCTTAACCTCATCAACCAAAAACTCAAATCCGGTATTCTCAATTACATCCTGCAAGGCATGCCCATGATGTATTGACCTTAGCCTGGCAGTGCCTTTCCTAAAGTCAAAAATGCACAATGGAGTGATGCAAAGTTCAGGCTCTTTGCCCTTATCACAGCCTGCAGCAGAGACATAATCTACCTTCTCGACAAATACCCTCCTTGTATGCTCCAAGGAGAATATGTAATGCTTCTTTGCCAGTTCTGCAATCGATGTAGTACCTATGCTTCCAGGCCCCCTTACTTTGAATCCTCCTTCCTTATTCCTTATTCCGATCAGATTTGTATTCCCATACCTGTCAATCTGTATTCCGCCAATAAAGAATGTATTGCAGATCAGATTCGGGTTGTTTGAATTAGCTATTGTTAATATGGAGTCATGCTCTTCATGATACTCCACTAATTTATGGGCCTTTGTATCTGTGTTCAGGGTCCATGCTGCCGGATTCAGCTCAACACCCCTTTCCACCCTTAGACCATGCCTTATTCTCAGGTTCGGGGAATATATCTTCTGGGCGAGCATGGCTGCAGCCAGCATTAGCTCAGCATGAAGCCCTATCGCCACTATGTCATCATCCTTCAATTCTCTTGCTATTATACAGGCCATTAGCTCTGCTTTTGAGTAGCTCATTTTATCATCAGGTTGAGGTCTTGTCTTATCGGGTATTTCTCAGGATAAACATATCTTTCTAAATATTCCTCAAATCTACCATCCTTACATGATCTAACATATTCATTGTAATGCCCTAAATCAGGGATATAAAAACCATTACAGGCTCCTGGATGCGCTCCGTTAGGATTTTCACATATATTAACATTCCTCAGGATTGTTCTCTCTGCATTTTTTACTATTTCAGAGTTTGGTATGATCCTCTCAACAGAGACAAAAACATCTCCCTGGGTGGCCTCTGCAATTAATCTTTCACAGAATACCCTGCCCAGAAATATATTTTGAGGTGTCTGGATATTGCCATACTTATCCCCTAAACCCATATGTAAGAAGGATATGTCTGGCTTGATCTTAGGCACCTTAAGGTATTTTTTTCCGCCTATTTCAGTCGTCTGTATCTCCTTGTTTAACAGGGGTATGCTGCTTCCGGTCCCTGCTTTCCATAGCATGTATGGGACATCATAGATTGCAGCTTTCAATCCCATGTGCCAGATAGCTTCATCACATTCCCATACATCTAATCTTCCTTCCTCTGCAGCCTTCCTGAAATTAGGAGCGATGCCTGCAATCCTTTCAAAAGCAACGCCGGCTGTTACAACTTTTTTGACGCATCCTGCCCCTATCAACATGTCTGTCTCTATACCAGAGGTAGGTCCTGAAACTATGGTAAGGTCCTTCTTTTTTTGCCTTATTATCTCCCTGACAAAACCCATAGGAGGGTTCATATAAGAAAAACCGCTCAAGCCGACAACCATCCCGTCTTTCAATCTATCTACCGAGTCTTTTATAGAAATCCTTTTTTCCAATCTCATCTTTGTTCAGGCCTGAATTTAACCCCGTACTGGATGATTCCCTGCTTTCCCTCACAGAATAATTTCCTTAAAATGCCTTCTACTTCCATCCCTTCAGAAATATTTTCACAGTCCACTACCTGAGCAGTTACTTTTTCCCCATTCTCAAGCTCTATTAAAGCAACATAATAAGGCTCCTGCAATCTAAAATTTGAAGGGGCTGACGTTATTTTCGTGAATTCAATTATCTTTCCTTTCCTGCCTACCATTTGGTCTATTTTTCTTATTCTGCGCATATTTTCCGCTAATTTCAGATACATCTTATTCAACCCCAAATATATTAACAACAGCTGAAGCGCCTATCCCGCCCATTGTATGGGTAAGGCCGATCTTTGCATCCTTTACCTGTCTCTCTCCTCCCTCCCCTCTTAGCTGCATAACTATCTCACATGCCTGTCTGACTCCTGTTGCTGCCAATGGGTGTCCGCATCCTTTAAGGCCTCCAGATTTATTGATAGGTATAATATCATCGTATCCATTAAACCTGCCCTTTTCAATTATACCTAAGTCCTCTAATGCCATGAGCTCTGATATGGCAAACACATCATGCACTTCCGCAATATCAATATCCTTAGGAGCAATCCCTGCCTTCCTGTATGCTATCTTTGCTGCATTTATTGTAGACTCCATTCCTGTCAGAGCCTTTCTTCTGCTTATTGCCAAAGAGTCCTGGGCTTCGCCGCATCCTATAAGATAAACAGGTTTTTCAGTATATCTTTTTGCAAGCTCTGGCTTTACCATAATAAGCGCCGCTGCTCCATCAGGGTTTGAGCTGCACTGAAGAACAGTTATCGGGTCAGCGACTAGTCCGCTGTTCAAGACCTGTTCTTTCGTTATCTCGAATGGGTATTGTGCTTTTGGGTTTAATCTTGCATTCTTATGGTTCTTTACAGATATCGATGCAAGGTCCTCTACCTTAGTCCCAAACTCCCTTATGTGGGCTTTAGTTATCAATCCAAACAAAGCGACAGGGGTTATACCCTGGATGCCTTCCTCCTTATCCAAAAAAAACTTATCCATCTCCAACAGGTCCCTTGCTATAAAATCAGACATCTTTTCAGCACCAACCACAAGCACGATATCGTTTTCTCCTGACCTTATGGAGTTGGCTGCCTCTTTTATCGCAAGAGCTCCTGCGATATCTGTCCCTCCGATAAGATTTGCTTTTTTGATATTTAGTTTTTCAGCCGCAAGCACTGAAATACTCCCTGAACCGTCTGCCACATTCAGGCTGTTGGCTACATAGACAGCATCTATCTCATTCTCCTTAATATCGGTCCTGCTAATGGCCTCCTGTGCTGCCATGATTATCAAATCTATCAAATCCAGGTCCCAGTGTTCCTTAAATTTTGTAACACCGTAGCTTACAATAGGTATTTTCATAATAGTATCTTCCCCCTGTATTTACAATAGATCGCATAATCTATATATTGGGCCTTATCAATATAATCCTTTGTTTTTAAGGCAGAATCTCTCTTCTCTTCTATATTCCCGGTTACCTTAAAAGAGAAGCTATCAGAACCTGCACCGCTACCAAAACTCGTCATTACAATCCTTTCCCCTGGTTTTGCAGCATCCAAAACCGCACTTAAACCCAACATGCACGAACCTGAGTACGCATTTCCTATCTTTTTGACTAATAGCCCTGCCAAAATCTTTTCCTTCTCTACCCCTAACTTCTTTGCAATCTTCATAGGAAACTTAATATTGGGCGTGTGAAACACAAAATGGTCTACATCTGAAACATTAACATTTATTTTATCCAAAAGCTTTTTTGTGGCTTCAATAGTATGCTTAAAATAAGCCTTCTCTCCAGTGAATCTTTCCCCATGTCTTGGATATGGCTGCATATTCCTTCTCCAGAAGTCAGGTATGTCAGAAGTGACTGACAATGTATGCTCTATCTCTGCAACTATCTCCTCCTTCCTGTTTCCTACTATAAATGCAGCGCCTCCTGATGATGCAATATACTCCGGAATGCCGCCTCCGGGCCTTGCCTGTGATGTGTCAGACCCTATAGCCAGGCCATATTCCGCCAGTCCTGAAGACACCAACCCTGTGCATATCTGCAGAGATGCGCTTCCGGCCTTGCATGCAAACTCCACATCACCTGCCGTGTAATCCTCCCCGATTCCTAGGGCGTTCCCTATAATAGAGGCGTTTGGTTTTACTGCATAAACCTTTGATTCTGAGCCGCAATAGACAGCACTGATCTTTTTCTTGTCAATCCTTGCTCTCTTCAGCGCATTAGATGCTGCTTCTACCGCTATTGTAACAGAGTCCTCATCTATGCCTCCAACAGAGATCTCATCTATGCCTATCCCCTGCCTTATGTCTTCCGGATCCTTGCCCCATATCCTCGCGATCTCTTCTGTTTTTATTCTGTATAAAGGGATATAGGATCCATAACCAACTATGCCTGCCATAAATCAGTGCCTCCTAATTATTTATTATTAACCCTTTTTAAGTATCGATGTTGTTACCGTACCGCCAGCACCCCCTATATTCTGGGCAAGAGCGTACTTTAAATAGTTTTCTACTTGCCTTTCCCCGCATTCCCCTTTTAACTGTTTAACAAGCTCATAGACCTGTGCCAGACCGGTAGCAGAGACAGGCTGGCCTTTTGCCTTTAAACCACCAGAGGTATTGACTGGCAGCTTACCGTCTATATTAAAATACCCCTGCTCTATTTTCTTATATGCCTGGCCAGGCCTGGAAAAACCCAAATCCTCGTATGCTATTAACTCGACACTTGAAAAAGCATCATGAACCTCAGCTATATTGATATCAGAAGGCTCAATACCTGCCTGTTTATACGCATTCCCCGATGTAATAACAGTAGCATCCCATGAAGTGTTATCTTCCCACTCCCATGTAGGTGTATAATCAGTGCAGATGTCAGAGCCTGCAATCTCAATATCGGTCCTGTCTTTTGAGAGAATAACTGCTGCTGCCCCATCTACACTAATGCTGCAATCATAAAGCCTGAGAGGCGAGCATACCATTGGGGAATTTTTAATCTCTTCCAAAGTTACCTTTTTCCCGTAAAATTTGGCCTTGGGGTTAAGTACAGCGTTTGAATGGTTCTTATAAGAGATCAAAGCAAGATGATCAGGGGTGGTAGAGGGATATTTCAGCATATATGCCTGCGCAACCAAGGCATTCTGCCCTGGAAAATTCAAACCTTCCTTCTGCTCCCACTTACTCTCAGCAGCCATCATGAATTCCTCAGTTATAGCCTCTGATTTGCAGGTCATCAGTTTTTCTGCTGCAACGACCAGGACATTATCATACCCTATCTGGTTAGCAACCCATAAAGCCGCCCCTCCGCTTCCGCAGGCTGCCGGGACCCTTACTATAGGCTTATTTGTCCTGAACATTGAGGAAAGCAGAGATGCAAAATGCCTTTGTTTTTCTATGGAAGAGAACAACTCCATATTTGAGCATATAACAGCGTCTATATCACTAAAACGCATATCAGCATCGTTCAAAGCCTCCAATGCAGCTTCATAGGCTAAAATATGTGAAAACTTATCTGAAATCCCGAATTTTGTCATCCCAACTCCTTTTATGTACATTTTAACCCTTTTTTATAAGCTTTGAACCAATCGGCTGTTTTACGTCTCTCCTTAGGGCATCCAGCTCATTACCGACAAACTTTATTCTTAAGGTATCATATTCACCTGCCCCTGACTTTCCTGCCAGCTCTACATAAGGCAGTTTCCTTAAACACAGAACCTCCTGTACAGCCTTATCATGCACCACCGGATTCCTGGCAGCAAATATCAGATTATAAAATCCAGGCTCCCCATACTGGGCCGGACCGTTTCCCTGCATCCCTATTGAAGCGTCCCCTATTGTTATAAACCTAGAAAAGACATTGGGCAAAACGGCTAATGCTGTTACAGCCTTTTTTGGATCTCCGGATAGCTCATCGAATGTCTTCTTAGATAAAAATCTGGTCAGATTTTCAAAAGCACCATCTATGCCCAGCAACATGTCTGTCTTTATTACCGGCACATTGAATATAAGCTCAAAATCATTGACTATTTTACTGACCTCAAATGTAAATTCCCTTTCTTTTTTCTCTTCAAATTCTGTTTTCGAGATATCAACATAATTAACACCAAATTCCCTTACTATATCCTTGATCCCTGATTTTTTCCCTATTTCCTCAAAAGGCACAAAAAAACTCTGTTCAGCTATTGTTATGTTCTCTTTTTTAGCCCCTTTATCAAGCAGATACCTGATTAAAGCATTTAAAACCTTGGGGTTAGTACATATTCCAAGATAGGGATACCCTGGAACGCCCAGATTAGGCTTGATCAATATCTTTGTACCTCCATTAACATCTACATCCCCTATCAGCCCTAAAGCATCCTTGACAGCCTCATAATAATCATATTTTATCTTAACAACAGAGACCACATTTTCAGAAGAGTCCGGCTTATCCTCATAAGTGTCTCCAATTTCATAATCCTTTATTGTCTTTTTTGGCATTTTATTGCCATGCTGATCCTCCAGAATCAAAACATTATAAGGAACCACAGGATGTAAAGGGCAGGGAATATTAACCTTTGTAAATCCAACCACTTTCAGCTTATCCCCTATCTGCTTATTAATCTCGCTGTTGCAGTAGATGCATCTCTCAATAGGATGAATCCATTTTTTATTGCATTTATCACAAACCCATCTTATGTTCTTTGTCATAAAATCATCCTGCTATTCTCCTAAAGATATGAACCGTAGTTGTTCCGCCTGCTCCTCCCACATTATGCGTCAGGCCTAATCTGGGATTATTAACCTGCCTTTCCCCGCATCTGCCCCTTAACTGATCTACAACCTCAACAATCTGTGCAACACCTGTGGGCGAGATCGGATGCCCTCTTGCCTTTAAACCTCCGGAGGTATTAACAGGCATTTTTCCATCCAGATTAACATATCCATCCCGTATAAGCTCTTTACCATCTCCTTTCCTGCAAAATCCCAGGTCCTCGTAAGCTATTAACTCAACTATTGAAAAAGCATCATGTAATTCTGCAACATCAATATCCCCGGGGTGTACATCTGCCTGACTAAATGCATTCTCACCTGCCTTCACAGTTGCATTCCACAGCGTCATATCCTCCCTTTCAAAAGGCGCTAAATAATCCGTTGCCAGGGCAGAGCCCTCTACCTTTATGTCTGTCTTATCATTAGAGATAACAACAGCAGCAGCGCCATTAACGCTGATACTGCAGTCGTACAGATTAAAAGGCGATGCAACAACCGGAGCTTTTTTAATATCCTCCATGCTTACCTTTTTGCCATAAAACCTTGCCTTAGGGTTCAAGCTCCCATTATGGTGGTTCTTGTAGGCTATCAATGATAGGTCATCATGTGCTGTCCTGTATTTCATCATGTGCTGCTGCGCCACTAATGCGTTCTGTGCAGGAAAAATAAGCCCTTCCTCCTGCTCCCAGAAATTATCCCCGGCATTCATAATCTCCTTTGTTATGAGCTGTGTTGGGCCACCTAATATCTTATCAACCCCTAAAACAAGGATATTGTTGTACTTCATCCTTAAAGCTGTCCAGAAAGCAGCGCCTCCACCCCCACAGACAGCAGGAACCCTTATTATAGGCATCTTTCTTTTTAACATCGAGGATAATATTGGAGGATAATGCCTTTGGCTTTCATCATTTATTTTAGTATCCACAGTTGAAATGACCACTGCATCAATCTTATTGAGGCCCATATCAGAATCACCCAAAGCCTGATGTATTGCCTCGTAAGCCATGCTGTGCGTAGTAGTATCCTGTACCCCGAAATGAGTCATACCTACTCCTTTTACGTACATTTTAATACCTCAAAATCAAATTAGTGAGTGAAGCCCCTTCAGATTTATCTATTATCTGGAATATAACCTTCTTTAAAAAGTTGTCTAAAGTTTAGAAGACGACATAAGTAATGCATGATAGATTTCGTCTTCTAAGTTGTAAAAGACAAACAAAATTATGCAAAACTTTTGTCTTTT
>JAHWHQ010000018.1 GCA_019323195.1 Candidatus Woesearchaeota archaeon
CTGTCTTCTCTATCAATGTAACATCCTTGGAAGTTGTCTTCCTTATCCTTTCTACCTCCATATCTATCCTCTCAAGCTCAAAATCAAGGTCAGAGGATGTCATATAGCTAAGCTTCAGATTTTCAAGATCGCCTTTAAGCTTTTCTACTGTAGATTTAGCAGTATTGGCATTTTCAATCAGGCCAAGCTCATTGATTATATCCTTCTTCTCTGTCCCGCTGTTCTCCAGTTTTGATCCTGCATCCTTAACGTCGATCTCGAGCTGCTCAACCCTTTTGACGGCATCATCCACTTTCACTACAAGGTTAGGGGGCAATACCTTCGGCTCATCAACATCTTTCTCATTCGCAGCTTTTGTTTCCGTGCTTTTTTCCTTGCTTTGTTTTTTCGAACTTACAGATGTAGCATAGACCTCCTCAGACAGTGGACCTATATTCCCTGCCTTATCCACTGCAGCAACCTTGTAGTAATATGTAACCTCATTGGAAACAGATGCATCATTGTAATAGCTCGTATTCTCTGTTGATGAGTAAAAATCAATGTATTCAACCCCTGAAGACGTTGACCTGTATATGTTAAAGCTGTCAACAGGCTCACCCTCATAATACCACTTTATCTTTATATCCCCTCCAGGCAGCATTATCGGCTCTATGTTCAGCGGCTTGGGCGGTTTTGACGTATCAACCAAAAAAATCTTCCCCTCTGTTATAGAATCTCCGATTGTCCCAAGGTCGTCCTTCCCGCTGAAATGGAATGTCCCTACCCTGTTGTCATCGCTTGCCGTAATTATCATATATCCCTTCCAGACAGAGTCCTCTCCTGTAAGAGAGACTATCTTCCTGGAAGAGGGGGCGTCATCAAAGCTGTACTGCAGCACAGGGGTCGTTTCCAGGTTTTCTGATGTAAGTACAGTTACCTCTAAAGTCCCTGCCTTTATAGGGGACTCATCGCTCAGGGCTATTTCAGCAGAAGGTGGAAAATCCACCTTAAAGCTTATCTTCTCTGGCTCGCTCATCCTATAGCCGTTGGAATCCTCGCATCTTATATAGTAGGTATATGAAGTTTCACTCAGGCTGCTGATCACCTGGCTGTGATGGGTGCTTCCTGTTATGCTGAACGTGCTGCCCATGCTGTCATAAGAGGTTGTGTTCTCTGTGCTGTACCTGCATGTTGCCTCCTCATCTGTCTCTGCTGCAAGCGTCACTGATGATGTCGTGACTATTCCTCCAGGCGACCTTGATAATATTACAGGAGCAGAGCTGTTTACGCTTCCCGCTACCTCATCTGTATCCAGGATATGGCTGTAGATATCCTTAAGGTACGCCGCAACAGAATACTGCCCTGGATCAATGCCCTTCACCTGCCAGCTGTGGGTATAGATATAATAGTCCCCTGCCCCTATAAAGCTGTCATTCTCAAAAGCGACAGCAGAAACAGACGATTCCATATTATCATAGCCAAGGCTGACTGTTCCGCTGAACGGAGCATTCGCCATGACAGAGAAAGAGGCCAATTCATTATCCCCCTGTATCACTGAAGACGGAAGCGTCAATTCTATTGAAGCGCTGTAAACTAAAGGGATCATGCAGAACATTGCCACCAGCAATATAAGCTTATTGTTCATTTCAGCATTTCCTCTACCACTTTTTTATCCTTATTCACAGCATCCTCTATAGCCTTTTCAAAATATTTGCCCAGAGGTATTTTTTTTATAGCAGAAATTATCTTCGCCTGGGTATGAATTCTTTCCTCTAGCCCTATATTTACCCTTTTTTTCATGGAGATACACTTTTATTACATTACTGATATAAATACTTTTCTTTTTTTTATGATAAAAATGACTTTTATGACTTTTTGGCAATTTAATGTGCATAAAAGGGCATAAAAAAAGATACAATAGTTAATTAACTACTTAAGTAGAAAAAAGGCTGTGTTGAAAATCTCGCTCCGCTTCGGGTTAGCAGCTTCAAAATCCTTAATGTTCGACATTAATTGCTGACGTTCCCCGACGGGGTGGCTAAACGCCATAAATTTTGTTGATACAAAATTTAAATTGGTTTATAAAGTATGAAATACCTCGGGCTTCGCATGAGGTATTGGGACAATACTTTTAAACTAGGGAAATTTTGTCTATTTCCATAGATTTACAAAATTTCTCGTGACCCCCTCTTGTCAGCCTAAAGATCAGTTTATACTTAAAGACAAAATTTTGTCTTTACGTAATAAGCAAACGACTTATCAATGGTCTAAAAATTTGTGTCGTTTGCTATAATAGGATTTTGACCTAAGGCTGCTAACCTACATTTTCAACACAGCCGAAAAAACAAACATTTAAATATAAGCCTGTCTAAGGTTTGATAAGGGTGTTTAGAGTTTGAAAAAAACAAAGATTATCATGTCCTTATTTACAGCTCTGATTGTCATCTACATGATTATAGCTGTAGCATCAGCGCAGACTGAAAAGGTAAAGATAATATCCCGGGTTCATCCTAAATATGTAATCGAGGAGATAAGGTCATCCCCCCATATCCTTTATTTTAATGTAGGAAAGTATTACTTCAAAGCCGGAAGGCTGGACGATTCCATAGAGATGTTCAGTAAAGCTGTTGAATCTGACAGTGATTTTGCCCCTGGCCATTACAACCTTGGGGTAGCCTATTACGAAAAAAAAGAATTTGACAGCGCCATGGATGAGTTCAGGAAAGCCTCTGAACTGGATAGTTCTTACATAAAGGCCCGCAACTCTCTCGCCATGCTTCACTTTGAGTTGGGCGATTTCAACAGCGCAGCAGAGGGTTTCCTTGATGTTATTGAACTCGACCCGGAAGATCCTGAAGCTAACTTCAACCTCGCCCAGAGTTATGTGATGAGGTTCAGGAAAAGCGAGGAAAGCGGCAGTGAGGACTATACTGACCTTGAACACGCCCTGTATTACCTAAAAAAAGCAGAGCAGCTGCAGCCGGGTTTCCCCCACGCCTCAGACAACATAAACATAATACAGCCCATACTTGATGCAAGAGAGGTTCTTATCAGGCAGGTGAATTAAACCCCATCTGCTTAACATTTCGCTTACAGTTAAAGCCTATAAGCATCATCACCCCCTCCTGAGCCCCTTCTTCATCTCATTATGAAGCTCCTGCCTTCTCTTATACTCGTTGAATATGTCAACCAGGCTGTTGTAAATCAGTATATTCTTAGGGTTCTCCTTTATCTGCCCCATAATCCTGGAATCATTTGTCATATCCCCTATCATCTTCATGAATTCTGCCTCTTCCTTGATCAGGTTCTCCTCTATCATCTCCTTATTGTCTATCTGGTTTTTATAGGAATCATAAACATCAACAAGCTGGTTATACAGGCCTATAAGTTCCTCGCTTGACTTTATCACGCTGATAAGGTGCTTATCCTGGGAGACAAGCGCCATGCTTAAGAGGAAATTTTCTATCCTCTTGTCCTTCAGCCCCCTCAAAGCTGTAACTACCCCCTTAAATTCAGGATAGTCTTTTGACAGCTCTGCCAGGTGAAGGTTTCCCAGGAGCTGCGATATCTTGTTTTTTATCCCTTCTTCTGTCTTTATTTCCAGCATTTTCTCCTTCCTTTTCTTGTCCAGCTCATCCAGCATAGCAGAGATGTCCTTTATGCTCCTTAACGTCTCTCCCTTGAATGCCTCCTGTTTTATGGACTGCCTTATCTTGTCCAGCATCTTAGACTCGAGCGATATAAGGAGCTTATCCTTAAGCCGGATAAATGATTCCCTCCTTCTCTTGTGCTCCAGCAGAAACTCCTCCTCTTTCTTCCTTCTCCTGTACTCATAATACCTGAAATGCCTCACGATAAAAAATGCTGACAGCATAACCGCAATAACAGCTGACGCAGGGATCCAGATAAATTGATTCATCAGTTCAGGCTTGTCGCTCATTATGTATATGTAGAATACAGAAGTCAGTCCTATAAAAGAAAGGATGATGCTGGTTATATATATCCTTTTTCTTATTCTTTTATACCTCCTCATCTTCCTCCTGTATTCCGCAAACTCCTTTTTGGTTATCCTTCTTAGATAGACCCAGTCCCCTGCAACAGTAAACGACAGCAGGACAGCTACAATAAAAAGCATGAACCATGGAAAGCTCTTGGCCAATGGGGCGGCAAGTTCAGGCATAGGAACTCTCGCGTATTTCCTCACCTCGCATGGCCTGCATGGCCCTCCGCAGTCAACGCCTTCCTCGTCCTGGTTCTGTATGCCGTCAAAGCAGGTCGGTATGGTGGGGCATGGCGTGCATGATCCCCCGCAGTCCACCCCCTCCTCATCCCCGTTCTGTATGCCGTCAAAGCAGGTGGGTATATATTCGCACTGGCGTACTTCGCTTGGCTTATCCTTCTCCGTGTTGCATTTATTAACATCTATGCACACCCTTGTCTGTATCCCCTCCGGCGTGCATCGTGACCACTCAGTGCACTCCCACTTCTCATCGCAGACCTTTGCCGCTGCATACGCTGCAGCCTGAGAGAGCGCAGCAGCTCCTGCTGCTCCTGCCCCTGGAACACTGCGGCATTTGCCGCAATCCGCAGGGCAGGTTAAGCAGTTTTCACCTGATCCGCAGGAACCGTCGCCGCAATAAGGCCCCCTTACAACCCTGAAATAAACAACCTCATAATCCACTGCAAGGCCGTCACTGACAGAGATGTTTATCGAATAGTTCCCTATCTGTGAAAAAGCAGGAGTAAAACCTATCTCCCCCGTAGCATTATCGATGTCAAACAAGGTTGTATTTGCAGAATAAACCAGGGTATCGTTCACATCTCTATCGGTTGCATTTACATCATAGAAATAAGCCTCATCCACTACAGCTATCTGCGGCCCTATTGGATCCATGACAGGAGGGAAATTAAGGACATAAACAATGATAAGCAATATCCCTGATGCATTTAATTCCCCGTCAGAGCAGGTGATTAACATAGAATGATTACCAATATCATCCATCCCCGGCATCCAGTCGATCATTCCTGTAACAGGGTCTATGTCAAACCGTGTTGTATTGTCATAATACGTAAGCACATCCTCAACATTCATATCAGAGCAGTTGACATCATAAACAAGCCTTTCACTCTCATTTACATACTGTGTTGTCAGGTCATGGTCAAATGTAGGCGCATATTCCTTGATAGAAAGGTTGACAAAACTGAACGCCCCGGAGTGCCAGGTGGTATTTCCCGTAATAAACGCCCGTGAGCTGTTGACATAAAAAAGTATAGTATCCCCGTCCTCAGCCCCCTCATCAGCCGCAGTAGATGCATCGTCCCCGTTGCATGACAGGCTCCCGTAATAGCCTTCATTGGAGACTACAAAATACCCGCACACGACATTATCAGCGTCATAGGCAGTTACATTTACGCCTGGAAGGGCAAGGCTGTCATTCATTGTGATATTGCCGTAAAACTCCATGGCCGGGCTTGGAAAGGCATAGGCATAGCCGGCAAAAACAGCCAATAAGATAGCCAACAAGGCTGTAGCTATAAGATATGCATCCTTGTCCCATAAGTATTTCATCCGCCTTGTTCCCTTCATTATGCTCATGTCTCCTTGACCAGCCTCATTGACAGGAAAACTATTATGATCAAAAATAAGATAAAGCTCATGTACAGTCCGCCATCAACCTCTTTTCTTGAAGGCAGTTCCAGCTCCTCTGTAGCCTCATTCCCTTTCCGGATTATGATATCTATCCTGGCAAAACCTCCCTCATGCCACCCTGCCTCTGCCAATGTTTTTTTGCCATTAACATAAAAACTAACATTCTCTTTCTCCCGTGCCCCCTCATCCTCCATGGTAGCAGGGTTATCCCCCTTACATGATATTATATACTTCCCTTTGCTTTCAAGCGTAAAATGTCCGCACAAGACCCCGCTTGCATCATAGGCAGAGATATTAGTTCCAATATCAGCATATATCCCTTCTATTACTATATCACCATAGAACTGCGAAGGAGGAACAGGAAATGCTGATGCGGTCTGGGAGAGCATGCCTGCTATAAAGACAAACAGGATTACTGCTCGGCTTATGTGTTTTATATTACCCATAGAGTATCATCCTCCGTCATATTTATCCAGTATCCCTTGACTGGGGTTATCTCCGTCAATGTTCCAGAACCCAGATATGGATTATAGTACAGATAAGCATCCTCAGTAGTATTATATGTCCAGACTATGGAATAGCTTCCGTTTATGTATGAGAAAGCATCTGAAGGGCTTTTAGAAGCATTCAGCGGGTAGCCTATCAGGTTCCATCCCCGCACCACGTTTATCATATTAGGGTATTTTATCGTTCCTCTTATGCTCAGGTTGCAGTCATTTTCAACATTAACCCAATATCCTTTTTTCTCGCTTATCAAGGTAATATCCTGGACAACCCATGACGGCAGGCTGGGATTATAGGCCTTCCAGTGGTCAGAATCATCTGAAGCGTCATAATTATGTATCGAAGCATAATCCCCGTAGATAGGGTCCAGCATAGACCCAGGCGTCTTATCGCTTGGTATGCATGCAAAAGTAACAAGATTCCACCCCTCAACCATAGTAAGGTTGCATGTCGTATTCATATCCAGGGACTTTATAAAGACCTTTGCCACTGCAGCCCCTAATATTGACACCTTGCCTGCAAGCATCTCCAACGGAAGGACACTGGCCAGTACAATAAGCACTACCAGTATTATGACAATCCATCTTTTTAGTGAGAGTCTGTTCAGTTTCATCATATCAGCTCAACATAAAAATAATAGGGTGTTGATGACGTCCAGCTCGACAGGCCCACCTCAGGCAGTATCATCTGGAAATCATATGTCTGGTCTGGCCTATAGCCCATAACATCATTCTCGATTATTGTCGCATATACCATATAGCTTTGGTCGTAAAGCAAAACCTCCTCAAAATCAGTGCTTTGGCTTGAATCATCCACATATGTATGCACAGAATAGCAGCTGTCTTCTGTTATCTCCTCAGAGCCGACATAAAAAGAATTATGGTCCTGTGTGCTGAATGTGGTTGATATATTATCATTAGGGTTCGACGTATGGTCCAATGCTATCTCCTCATCGGTAATATCAGATGGTGTAGCGCAGGCAATATCGCTCCAGGTGACGGTAGAAGAGCTTCTTGTGGCGTATACCTCCCCTACAAGCGTAGCTACGGACCAGTCAAATACAGAGTAGCCGCTTGCATCATCCAGCACCAAAGTTCCTGTAACATTTCCGACATAGGCCTTCCACCTCAGGTTCTGCGTTGTGGAGTTAAGGACCATTGTTGTTATCGACCCTCCGGAGGTATTTACAAGGGCAGCGCTTGCTGGTGTTGCTGTCTCGTTCTTAATTGTATTAACGCTAGGGCCTGAAGGTACAGCTACTGCATTGAATGAGCTTATTATTGCTATAACTAGGAAAATAGCTGCTATCACTACTGAAATCCTAAAACTGCTGCACGTTTTTTTCATGTTTCATCCTTCTTCTCTTTCTTTTGGCCCTTTGATAAACAGTCCATACTGTCCTGTCATCCCTGTTAAGCAAAGAGGCAACCTTGCAGTACCTAAGCCCAAGCTCATCCCGGAGATACTCTGTGATAGACTCAAGAACGCTTAATGACCTGTCCCTTAATATTGAGATAGGGACATACAACCCTGTATTGCCCTCAACAAACCTCTGCGCCATCTTCTTTCTGGAGCTGGAATATGCCCCCCATATAGTCCTTTCATCCCTGTTTAAGATATGTGCAATCTCCCTGTACCTAAGCCCGATCTCCTCCTTCATGTATTTTGTAATGGCCTCAAGCGCGCTTAAAGAAGAGTCATCAAAGATGGAAAGGGGAAGGAAGGCATCCCCAATCCAGCTATTGATCATTATAATATTATTATGGTACTTGAGCAGCTCAGAAAAACCCTCGTTGTCAAAACTAAAGAAATTATTGTTTTTTTCGTTTAAAACGCAGATTTGGTCTTGCATTATACTTGTTATGTAAGTAAAACCTATCTTATCTTAAGTACCCTACTTGTTATGTAAGTAATAGCCATCGTTAAATTACCCCTCCATTATTCCACTAAAAAATTACCGCCTCTTCCCTCTCTATTCAATAACTAACAAAAAAGCATGTCAAAAAAATAAAAAAATAAAAATTAAGGCCTATTCTATCTCCACATAAAAGTAATACGGTGTTGACGTATCCTGCTTAGGGCCTGCATGGCCGTCATCGCCTACAAGAAGCTGGAAGTCATGGGTCTCGTTGTCAAAGCCTATTATATCTGTATCATTATCCCCTCTCCTGTTCTCTATTATTGTAGTGTAGATGATTGTTTCAGAGTCATTAACTGTCAACAGGACCTCCTGGAAATTGTTCCCGTCCTCTGTGCCGTCCCACTTGTAATTGTCAGGGTCGCTTCCGCAAAAGCTGTTGTCAACCTTAAACTGGTTCTGCTCATTAGGGTCTGTCTTGTTGACGCAGACAGACTCATAGGTGTTTGTTGCCGGGCAGGAGCCTGCTGATATGTTTATCGTGCCTACAAAGAATTCAGCATGATCCTCATAAGTATATCCCGTGGAAGTTCTTGATGTAACTATCGTACCTGTCACATTAAAGGTCTCATCAACGCCGTCATAATCGCCTGAAAGAAGGCCCAAAGACCATGCCAAGTTGCCGGTCTCAAGCTCAGTCAGGTTCAAAACATTAGTGGTTGTTGTGCTTCGTGCTCCGCTGTCCCAGGTATAAGTATGCCTGCTTCCATTATTCGTATAATTAAAGCAATGTACTGTAAGCCAATTTGTTACCTCCTGCGAAGCGGCATAGACCTCGCCCTGCGGCTCTGCTGCATACCAGTCATACATAGTATGGTTCTGAGCATCATCCAATGTTATAGTTCCAACAATATCCCCGTAATAGCCCTGCCAGGTCTGGGTCTGTGTTACCGTAGTTATGGTTATCTGTGTAAC
>JAHWHQ010000019.1 GCA_019323195.1 Candidatus Woesearchaeota archaeon
GTCCGGCAAATACCTTTGATCTTGTCTGGAACTTGGCCATGGTCACCATGTGCTTGATCTTGAAGACTGCGAAGAAGTCATAGACAGAGATGAAGAGGAGGAGAAGAACAACAGCGAAAAGGTTCATTATAGGGACAAATATGGCAGCTAATCCGCCGTAGACAAAGACCTCTGTTATGTTATGGATAAGGATGTTTGGCTTAAATATCTTATAGCCGGCAAGGATCAGGCTGAGAAAAAAGGCAACATACTGGTTTATGAAGGCAGAGAATGCTAGGGATAATGACAGAACAACTGCCAGGAAAAACCAGACCTTCCATAATACTGTCTTTTCGAACTTTATGAGCAGCAGGACAAGGACGGTTCCGATCAATACAGCTGCAAGGATAAAGATGAAAGAGCTTCTCTGCTCAACAGGCGGCCTTTCTATGTCATAAGGTAGATTTACAAATTTTACCTCTCCTTTTTCAAGCGTAGCCTTATGGTCTATGTAGGCATTTGTTATTATAAGGCCAATGACCTGGGCAGTGAAAAAAAGAAAGACCAACAGCAGGGTAACCTTTAATGTGTGTTTCATTGGATTAATCTATAGGGAGGTTGTATATAAAGCTATTGAAACAAAAAATTTGATATGATTTCCTTCTAATCTTTTTTTTGGAAATTTAATGGAATAGGTTCCTAAGTCCCAGCTTTAGCTTCTGTTTTCAACTGTGGGATACAGGATAGCCCTTCAGGGCGTATAAAGAAAAACCAAAAGGTTTTTCTTCAAGCCCCTTCTCAGAACTAGTCACACAGCGAACTTGGTGTAAGTATGAGCTCATACACGTTTTTCAGCTGTGAAAAACGCATATGAGGTGTAACAAATGGTTAGTGTGAACTTTGGTATAAAAAGATTTGCCCATAGTATTGGTCAAAACTGGTATCATATAGTTTTGGTAACCAAGAAGAGGGGCAAGATTTTTCAGTGGAAAGAAACAAAAGAGATAGCTGAAAAAGCTTTTGATTGGATTTGTGAAAGGCATAAGATTGATTTATTCAGTAAGGAGGTTATGCCAGACCATGTGCATCTTTTTGTTTCTTTCCCACCGGATTATTCTATCCGTAGGTTGTTTCAAATTTTAAAAGGAGGTAGTTCTTATTACATCAGAAAGAACTATTCTTCTTTGAAGAAATATAGACATCTATGGAATAGAGGGACTATGTATAGGAGTATAGGGAATGTAAGTGCAGAAACAATTAAGCATTATATAGAGGATTCGAATAACTGGTCGAGAACCAAGCAAAAGAAGCTTTGAATGAAAATCGGCGTAGAGACCCCCAAGCTTTTAGCTGGGGGAGTAGCCGATTTTCCCGTAAAAAGAAAATTCATTTCTGTTAAATCTGGGTTAGATTTGGTTAAAACCTTCAATTTTGCCTCTTTTTTTTAAAATAAGCCTTATAATCCATCAGATATCTAATCTGGGCATTATAATCCCTTATATCCTTTTTACTGTTCTAAGCTAAAGAAAAAGGTTTATATAATATGGTTTTTTTACCAACCTTAAGGGGGTGTGGTATTAGAGAGCTAAACACAGAGGTTTACTTAAATTAAAATGGAAGAATACCTGGAAAAGCTTAAAAAAGCGAAAATAGGCGATATAATCCCTATATACAAAGTAATAGATGGCAATATAAACTCTATGGAATTATTTGCTAAGATTTCTGATTATGGGAGAAAAAAACACTCCCTTTTGCTTGAATCAGCTGATATTGTTCCTAAATACGGGGAATTGAGCCTTGGAAGCGTTTCTCCATGCCTTAAATTGACAGGCTCAAAGGAGGATTTTGAGATAAAGGCGCTTACAACACTAGGCAAGAAAATCCTTAAGATGGTGAAAGGGGATCTGGGGTTTTGCGATAAAATGACCTATAAGCAGGACATGATAAAGGGAAAGCTAATCCCAAAAAGAAAAAATGTTTCAGAGGATGAAAGGTTAAAGCTGAAGACGCATGTTGATATCATAAGGGCAGTTGCATTTAAATTCAAACCTACAGAAAAACCTTTTATACCTTACTGCGGGCTTTTCGGGGCGATATCCTATGATTTTATAGACCAGTTTGAGGACCTGCCAGAGAATAAGGAGGACATACTGAAAAATCCTGATTATGAGTTTTACTTTCTGGACAACTTATTCCTTATAGACCATAAGAAGGAAAAAACATACCTGATAGCTAATGCAATGGTGACAGACAATAACAGGAATGAGCTGTACAAGGAGAGCATAAGGAAGATATCGGCCTATGAAAAGGCATTGTCAGGCAAATTGCCAAAACCACGAAAATTCAGGGCAAAAAAACAGGAAATAGAGACAGATACATCAAAGGCTGAGTATGAGGATATAGTAAGCGCGATGAAGACGCATATACTTCAGGGTGATATATTCCAGGTTGTCCCTTCGAGGACGATAATAGCGGATTATAATGCAGAGCCTCTTGACATATACCATAAGCTTAGGGAGCTTAACCCTTCACCTTATATGTTTTACATGAACCAGACAGACGGGATACTGCTGGGAGCTTCTCCTGAGATGTCGTTGAGGGTGCAGGGCGATGAGGAAAAGACGATTGAGATAAGGCCAATAGCAGGGACTAAGCCGAGAGGGATAGTTAATGATAAGATTGACCCTGACCTTGATTCCAGGTACGAAACAGAGCTTAAGATAGACAGGAAGGAGCTGGCAGAGCATACGATGCTTATAGATCTGGCAAGGAATGATGTTGCAAAGGTCTCTGAGAAGGGAACAAGATACTGCAATGAGCCTTTTGTAGTGGAGAAATATTCGCATGTCCAGCATCTTGTGTCTAATGTTGAGGGAAAGCTTAAGAGAGAGCTGGATGCGCTGCATGCCTACCTTGCTACGATGAACATGGGGACGTTGACAGGGGCGCCAAAGGTAGAGGCTATGAAGCTTATAAGGGAGCATGAAAAGGTGAAAAGAGGGTTTTATGGAGGGGCTGTCGGCTATATAACCCCGAACGGGGATATGGATACTACTATCGTCATAAGAAGCATGTTCCTTAAAGGAAACAAGGCATATATAAGGGCAGGGGCCGGGATTGTGTACGACTCCATGCCTACAAACGAGTTTACGGAGACAGAGAAAAAGGCAAAGGCATGCCTGAAGGCAATTAGGCTTGCAGGTGGGTTAAAATGAAGGTCCTGTTTATAGACAACTTTGATTCATTTACCTATAACCTGGTGGATGAGTTTGAGAAAAGGGGATGCGAGGTTTTGGTTTACAGGAACAACATAGACATGAAGATAATAGACCAGGCAGTGAAGAGGTTCAAGCCAGGGCTTATTGTCATATCTCCAGGGCCTGGGACACCGAGGCAGGCAGGCATATCAAAAGAGATAATATCCAATTACCATGAGAAAATCCCTATCTTTGGGGTCTGTCTAGGACACCAGTGCATAATAGACTATTTCGGAGGAAGGGTGGACAAGGCAGTAGAGACAATACACGGCAAGCCTTCAAAGATAAACCATGATAATACCGGGATATTTAAGGGATTAGAGAACCCGTTCCAGGCAGGAAGGTATCATAGCCTGGTGGGGTATGATGTTCCATACTGCTTAGAGATCTCGGCAAGGACTGTGAGGAGGGAGCTTGTCATGGCTGTAAGGCATAAGGAGTTTCCTGTAATAGGGATACAGTTCCATCCTGAAAGTATTCTTACGCCTGCAGGCGGGAAGATAATCGAGAATCTTCTTAGCATTGTTAAATGACAGCGGTGTTTTTTGATTTTGACGGTACGTTGGTTGAAAGCTATGAAAGCGCTCTTCTTTCGTATGTGGAATTGTTCAGGGAGATAGGTTATGATTTTGATGAAGGTTTCCTCAGGGAGAGGTTTGGCAGGGGATCGAGGAAGGTGATAGCTGATTTCCTGGAGAAGCATAACATACCTCATGATGAAAAAAGGGTTGATGAGCTGACTGAGAGGAAAGGCCTGCTGAACCTGAAGCATATGGGCAGGATCAGACTGCTTCCAGGGGTTAAGAGACTGCTTGAGGAACTGAAGGACAAGAATGTATGCATGGCCATTACAACCTCAAATACCCTGAATTTTGTCAGGCCTTTGCTTAAGAAGGGAAAGATTGATAAATATTTCAAGGCTATTGTTACAAGAGAGGACTTTAAGGAGAGCAAGCCTTCTCCTGACATATACCTGAAAGCAGCAGGTCTGCTGAATAAAAAGCCTGAGCGGTGTTTTGTTGTTGAGGATAGTGCTGCAGGAATACAGGCAGCAAAAAGGGCAGGGATGCACCCTATTGCTGTGGCAAGCGGCCAGACTCCATCAGGCGAGCTTGAAAAGGAGAGGCCTGAGCTGCTGGTTGGTTCACTCAAGGATATTGAGAAGATAAAAAACTTTTTAGGGGTGTAAAAATGATAAAAGAAGCCATTTCCAAACTGATTGAAAAACAGGACCTAGAACTTGAGGAAGCAGAGGCTGTCATGGATGAGATCATGTCAGGCAAGGCAACAGATGCACAGATTGCAGGGTTTTTGATAGCCCTTAGGCTTAAGGGAGAGACGATTGACGAAATCACAGCCTGCGCTAAGGTCATGAGGGAAAAGGCAGCAAGGATAAAGCCAAAATCACAGGATGATCTTATAGATGTTGTCGGTACAGGAGGGGACAGGTCAGGAACCTTTAATATCTCTACTGCAGCTGCTTTTGTCGTTGCAGGAGCAGGGATACCTGTTGCAAAACACGGAAATAAGGGGGTTTCTAGCAGATCAGGATCAGCAGATGTGTTAACTGCTTTGGGGATTAAGATAGACCTTGAGCCAGAAAAGGTGAAGGAGTGCATCGATAAGGCAGGGATAGGGTATATGTTTGCGCCTAAGTTTCATGGGGCTATGAAGTATGCCATAGGGCCAAGAAAGGAGCTTGGTGTTAGGACTATCTTTAATATCCTGGGGCCGTTGACAAACCCTGCAGAGGCGCCTTACGAGCTTATGGGGGTTTTTGATGAATCATTAGTTGAGCCATTGGCAGAGGTTCTTGGAAAGTTAGGATGCAGGCATGCTTTGGTCGTGCACGGGAATGGGCTGGATGAGATAACTCTGGAGGGTCCTACAAAGGTGGCTGAGTACAAGGACGGGCATGTCACAAATTATGAGATAAAGCCGACAGATTTCGGGTTAAAGATTGCTGAGCTAAAGGATATAAAAGGCGGTTCGCCGGAGGATAATGCGAGGATCGTTCTGGATATCCTTAAAGGAAAGGAGAAAGGGGCGAAGAGGGATGTTGTACTGCTGAATGCAGGGGCAGCCGTCTATACAGCAGGAAAGGCTGCAAACATAAAGGAAGGGATTGAAAAGGCAAGGGATTCTATAGATTCCGGCAGGGCTTTAGAAAAGCTTAATAAGTTGAAGGACTGGACAAATAAATAGCATGTCCTTTTTATCATTCTGAGGATGGGAAAGATGATATTAGATGAAATCATAAAGAATAAGAAAGAAGAGATAAAGAGAAACAGGAAAAACCTGCCTTTGGATAAATTCAGGTCTAAACTTGAGAGGTCTGAGAGGGATTTTAAGAAAGCGATAGGCACAGGCTTTAACCTTATAGCAGAGATCAAGAAAGGGTCGCCTTCAAAGGGAATTATCAATGAGAACTTCAGCCTTGAGGAGACTGCACGGGTGTATCAGCAGAATAAGAATGTCAAGGCGGTTTCTGTTTTGACTGATTATAAATTCTTCTTTATGGCTCCGACATGCCTGAGGGATGTAAGGAATATTACTAATAAGCCATTGCTCAGGAAGGATTTTATCATCGATGAATACCAGATCTATGAGTCAAGGCTTTACGGGGCAGATGCTGTACTGCTTATAGCAAGGATACTGACAAAGGAGAAAATAAGGGATCTTTGTTCAATTGCGAAGAAATACGGCATGGACTGCCTGGTTGAGGTGCATGACGGGGATGATATCAAAAAGTTTCCTGAGAATGTGGAGATAATAGGGATAAACAACAGGAACCTTGATACGTTGAAGATTGACCTTAATACTACGCTGGGGCTGGTAAGTGAGATCCCTCAGGATAAGGTTATCGTTAGCGAGAGCGGGTTTAACACCACGCAGGATATAGATAAGGTCAGGGATAAGGTTAATGCTGTTTTGATCGGGACTTCGATTCTGGAATCAAGAGATATAAACAATAAAATCAATAGTTTGATGGGAGATTAGGGTAATTAAACTCAGGGTTTTAAGATGACAAAGGTAAAGATATGCGGGATAACGAATGAGGAGGATGCGTTAAAGGCAGCTATATTGGGAGCTGACTATTTGGGATTCCTGGTTGAGATTGGGTTTTCAGAAGACAAGATCGGAAGGAAAAAGGCCAGGGATATAATAAAAAAACTTCCCCTTGAGGTTTCACCGGTTTTTGTAACGTACCTGCAGAAGGCAGGGCCTATAATAGAGATAGCAGAGGAGATAAGGCCTGCAGTGATACAGCTGCATAATGATATCAGCATAGAGGAAATAGGGAAGATAAGGGAGAAGCTTCCTAAGATCAGGCTGACAAAGACTATATCAGTTGTTAATGAGGAAGCGGTAGAGGAGGCGCAGGGATACCAGGATTATGTCGATTATATACTTTTGGATACAAAGTCAGGGAAGAAGAAAGGCGGGACAGGGAAGGTTCATGACTGGGGAATAAGCAGAAAAATAGTTAAATCAGTAAATAAAAAGGTATTCCTTGCAGGAGGGCTAAGCCCTGATAATGTTGAAGAGGCAATAGAAAAGGTAAGGCCTTATGCTGTTGACACTAATTCAGGGGTTAAGCTGAAGCCTGGAAAAAAGGATTATACTAAGCTGGAGTTATTTATCAGGAAGGCAAAAAAAAGATGAATGCAAAGACAATAATAAGCGTAATAATAGGAATTATCCTGCTGAACATCAGCTTATATACGATAATCCCTATCCCTGGGATGGTAACTTTAATAGCTATTGTTGGAGCAGCAGTCCTGCTGCTTATGGATTCGGTCAGGGGAGGGATACTGGGGAAGGCATGCTTAATAATCGGGATAATAGTCGGAATTTATGCGCTTTCATCACTGCTTGCATTTGTTGGAATGTCGCTGCCATTCATTGGTCTTATCTACAGGCTGCAGAAACTGGCCTATATTTCAGGAGGGGTATTGTTGATAATAAATCCTTTTGTCCACATTTAAGATGAAAAAGAAAGGAAGGTTCGGAAGATACGGGGGTATATATGTTCCTGAAACATTGATGCCTGCTGTTGAAGAGCTGGAGAAGGCTTTTAATAGGTATAAGAACGATAAAAGATTCAATTCTGAGCTTAACAGCTTATTAAAGGATTATGTTGGAAGGCCTACGCCATTGACATTCTGCAAGACATTGTCAGGGAAACTTGGATGTAAGATATACCTGAAAAGGGAGGATTTAGCTCATACTGGCGCGCATAAGATAAACAATGCTTTAGGGCAGGCGCTCTTGGCAAAGTACATGGGGAAGACAAGGATAATAGCAGAGACAGGGGCTGGGCAGCATGGGGTTGCGACAGCGACAGCAGCAGCAAAACTCGGAATGAAGTGCGAGATCTATATGGGTAGTGTTGATATAGAACGGCAGAAGCTTAATGTTTTCAGGATGAAATTGTTAGGGGCAAAGGTCAATCCTGTAGAGACAGGAGGAAAGACCCTGAAGGATGCTATCAATGATGCGTTGAGGGACTGGACTGCTAATGTACAGACAACCCATTACCTTTTGGGTTCTGTGTTAGGGCCGCACCCCTATCCTGAGATGGTCGCGCATTTCCAGTCAGTTATAGGAAAAGAGGCCAGAAAGCAGATCATGCATCTGGAGGGAAGGCTTCCTACAGCAATAATAGCCTGCGTCGGAGGAGGATCTAATGCTATTGGGATATTCAAGGATTTCCTGAATGATAAGGGGGTGAGCCTTATCGGGGTAGAGGCAGGAGGGATGGGGATAGAGACAGGGAAGCATGCAGCACGGTTTGCTGACAGCAGGCTTGGCAGGCTGGGGATACTGCACGGGACAATGACATACATACTTCAGGATAAGTTCGGGCAGATTTATAACACGCATTCAATATCAGCAGGACTGGATTATTCGGCTGTGGGGCCTGAGCATTCTCTGTTAAGGGAGATGAAAAGGGCTAGCTATACTTATGCAACAGACAAGGAGACGATGGAGGCAGTAAGGCTTCTTAGCGAGGAAGAGGGGATAATACCTGCCTTGGAGTCTGCGCATGCTGTCGCGCATCTTGTCAAATTAGCAAAGAAGATGAAGAAGGACGACATCGTTATTGTCAACCTCTCAGGAAGAGGGGATAAGGACATGGGGACTATCGCTAAGGAGATGGGGTTTTGATGGTTAGGATAAGAAAGGCTACATTACAGGATATACCCCAGATGACTGAGCTTTGGTTAGAGCTGATGGATCACCATATCAAGTTGGAGCCTTACTTTTATAGGATGAATAAGAATGCTATACCAAGATATAAAAATTATTTGATGAAAAATATAATGAGAAGGAATGCAGAGTTTTTTGTTGCAGAAGATAATGGAAAGGTAATTGCTCATATTGGGGGCTGGGTTGAGAAAAGGCCGACATGCTTTGCAATAGAGGAGCAAGGTTATTTGCTTGAGGCAATAGTTTCAAAAAAATATAGGAGAAAAGGAATAGGAAGGAAATTGACAAAGAGGATGTTAGGGTGGTTTAAGGCAAAGAAAATGAGTTTTGTGGTGTTGAGGGCTTATTCTACAAATAAAGGGGCGATTGAAGCCTGGAGAAGGATGGGTTTTAGGGAGAACTGGAAATTGATGGTTAAGAAATTCTAGAATTCCTCTTTCCACCAGTCTATAGCGGTTAAAGAGCGGTGACTGGTGGGACAAACACGAACCTTCTTATGCACGTAATGTTTATTTCTCTCCCAGCTTAAGAAAAAAGCTAAGAAGCAGACCAAAATCATTAAGCCACCGCTTGGACACTTTTCGTAAAGCGTTAGCGGTCAAAGTCAA
>JAHWHQ010000020.1 GCA_019323195.1 Candidatus Woesearchaeota archaeon
CAAATTCCACGGCATAAGCCAGTTTGATGTTGAAAGCGGGGAAAAGATAAAGCCAGGAGGGCATATAACATATACTGATGCGTTTTCAAATGCCCTTATCAAGCTTGGGAAGACAGATCCAAGAGTGGTCGCTATAACTGCTGCTATGGCGCCAGGGACAGGGCTGGACAGGTTTGCAAGGGAGTTTCCTGACAGGTTTTTTGATGTTGGGATAGCAGAGCAGCATGCAGTGACGTTTGCAGGAGGCCTGGCATCGCAGGGCTTCAAGCCGGTGGTCGCCATCTATTCAACCTTTCTGCAGAGAGCCTATGACCAGATAATCCATGACATCTGCCTGCAGAACCTGCCGGTCGTCTTTGCAGTTGACAGGGCGGGCATAGTAGGAGAGGACGGGGCAACACACCAGGGGTGCTTTGACATAAGCTACCTAAGGAATATACCAAACATCAAGATAATGGCCCCTAAGGATGAGAATGAGCTGGGGCATATGCTGAAGACAGCTTTAGACCTTAACTGCCCTGCTGCAGTGAGATACCCAAGGGGAAGCGGGGTGGGGATAGGGGTGGAGAACCCGCTGGAGAGTCTGGAGCTGGGCAAGGCTGAGGTCCTGAGGGAGGGGAAGGATGTTTTAGTTATATGCGCAGGGCCTGTTGCCTATACCGCCTTAGATGCTGCTGCTGAGCTGGAGGTGAAGAAGGTGTCTGCCTGTGTCGTCAATTCAAGGTTTGTCAAGCCATTGGATGAAGGGCTTATTCCAGGGCTGGCTGAAAAGCTGAAAAGGGTCGTTACGATAGAAGAGAATACGCTTGAAGGAGGGTTTGGTTCTGCTGTTCTGGAGCTGTTGGAAAGAAAAGGCGTTAAGGCGGATGTTAAGAGGATAGCAATTTTGGATGCCTTTATTGAGCATGGAAGCCAGGAGCAGCTCAGGAAGGATGCAGGGCTTACTAAAGGGGATATTGTAAGGACTATCTTAAGGATGGTGAAATGAGCATCTATGGGGGATGAAACGGGATGAATATTATACGGAAGCTGACAAAGGAAATAAAGGTTGGAGATGTTAAGATTGGAGGGAATAATCCTATAGCCATACAGTCTATGACAAATACCCTGACAAAGGAATTGGATAAGACTCTTAACCAGATTCATCAGTTAGAGGAAGCTGGCTGCGAGATCGTAAGGGTTGGTGTCCCTGATGAAGAGTCTGCTGGCGTTCTTAGGGAGATAAGGAAGAATATCTCTGTCCCTCTTGTTGCTGACATCCATTTTGACCATAGGCTGGCTGTTGAGTCTGCTAAGCATGTGGATAAGCTTAGGATAAACCCAGGCAATATAGGAAGCGCTGAAAAGGTCAGGGCTGTTGTGGATGCTGCAAAGGAGTATTCGATTCCTATCAGAGTGGGTGTTAATATGGGATCTTTGGATAAGGATATTGAGAAGAATTTTGGGCTGACTGCCAAAGGATTAGTGGAGAGCGCTTTAAGGAATATTAAGCTGCTTGAGGATAATGATTTTTATGATATTGCTGTCAGCCTTAAGGCCTCTGATGTCATGAAGACGATAAAGGCCTATACTGTGATATCCGGGCTGGTAGAGTATCCATTGCATGTCGGAATTACAGAGGCAGGCTCCTTGTTCAGCGGGACTATCAAAAGCTCTGTCGGGATAGGGGCCCTATTATCGCGGGGCATAGGGGATACGATGAGGGTTAGCCTGTCGGCGGATCCTGTTGAAGAGGTTAAGGTTGCAAAACAGATACTGCAAAGCTTAGGGCTGAGAAGGTTTGGCATTATTGTTACATCCTGCCCGACATGCGCAAGGGCTAATCTTGATGTAGGAAAGGTAGCTTTAGAGTTAGAGGAGGCTGTAAGGAATATCAAGATGCCTTTGAACATTGCTGTTATGGGATGCGCTGTTAACGGACCCGGAGAGGCTAAGGAGGCAGATATCGGGGTAGTAGGCGGGAAGGACGGATGCCTTTTTTATAAGGACGGCGAGGTTATAGGTAAGATTAAAAAGGAGGAGGTCGTTAGCAGGGTTATGGAGGATATAGGACTTAGGGTGGTCTGAATGGGATGGAAGCTGATTACGCATAAGCAGTATCCGGTGTTTTCAAGGAAATGGATACTGGAGGCATTCAGGGATGATATGAAAGAGGCATTAGGCATGGGCTTTAGTAAATACAAGTCTCTTTACGATGGAATATACTTTTATGAGGAGGAACTTGATGCTTTAAGGAAATTACTTCTTGATGAGTTTAATAGTAATATTGATTCTATCTTTAATCTTTTTAAAAAGTGGAAGGAAGAATGTGATGATTTATTAGAATCTACTTCAAAGATAAATGCTGCTGAATTAAAGGATAGGAAAAATGAGGATTTGATTCTGTTATTGAGAGAATATGTTGCTGGGTTTAGGAAAACTGCGGCTTATATATTCTTATCCCATGTTTTTGAAGGCTATCTTGAGAATTGGCTTGAGGAATTGATTAATCAAAAGGTTGTTGATGAGAAGAAGAAGAAACATTATTTTTTTGTCTTGACCTTTCCTAAGAGGCATACTTTTTTGGAGGAGTCTAAAAAGGATTTTGCTGATTTGATAAGGTTTATTAAAAGTAAGGGGATTGAGGATTTCCAGAAAGATGAAGATATCCTTAAGAGAATAAGAAAATATACTGATAGATATAAATGGTTGGGATATGATACTGGTATAGGCTATGATATCCCTTTGGAGGATACGGTAATCAGAATAAAGGATTCTCTTGGAAGGGATTACAAGGAATCTTCTTTTGAGAAGGGTGATATTAAACAGGAATGTGAGGATATTATGGATGAATTAGGGTTTACTGATGATGAAAAAAAGAGGGTTGAGCTTATTGATGAACTAATATTTATGAGGAATTATAGGTCAGAGAGCAATTCTATGGCAGGCCTTAATGTTAAGCCTCTCCTTGAGGAAATAGCGGCTAGGCTGAGGGTAAAATATGAGGACATTATTAATCTGACACTGGATGAGATAGAGGAATCTATGAAGAAGGGAAGTGTGGATATTGAAGTTATTAAGAAAAGAAAGGAAAAATTTGGTCTTTTGATGTGGGATGGGAAGATATCCATCTATTCAGGAGAGGATGTAAGGAAAATAGAGGAAGATGTTGTTGTTGAGAAAGATATAACTGAATTCAGGGGATTGATAGCTAATGGGGGGTCTGTAAGGTCCAGGGTAAAGATCCTTACAACATTAAAGGACATGGATAAGGTAGAGCCTGGGGATATAATCGTCTCTAAATTAACTACACCTGATTTTATGGTTGCTATTGAGAGGTGTATCGGGATAATAACCGATGCAGGAGGGATCTCGTCCCATGCAGCAATAGTGGCCAGGGAATTAGGGAAGCCGTGCGTTACCGGGACTAAGATAGCTACCAAGGTTCTGCATGACGGTGATATCGTTGACCTGGATGCTGATAATGGGATAGTTAGGATAATAAAAAGAAAATAAAATGAACATAAAAACCAAGATATTATCAATACTGGGCTCGACAGGGAGCATAGGAACTCAAACATTGGACATAGCCAGGAGGTTTCCTGAGCATTTTAAGGTAGCTGCTCTTAGCTGCAACTCTAATATTGAATTATTGAAAGAACAGATCGATGAGTTTAAGCCTAAGATCGTGGCAGTTTTTGACGAGGCCAAGGCTGACGAGCTGAAAGACAGGCTTAAGGTTAAGGTCCCTATATATAAGGGGATGGAAGGGCTGCTTAAGGTTGCTGTACTTGGAGAGGCGCATACTGTTGTCAACTCTTTAGTCGGATCTATAGGCGTGCTGCCTACTGTCAAGGCTATTGAGAACCTTAAGAATGTTGCGCTGGCAAATAAGGAGGCCCTGGTCACTGCAGGGCAGATCGTGATGGACAGGTTAAGGTTCCATAAGACCTGCCTCTTCCCAATAGATTCTGAGCATTCCGCTATCCTGCAGTGCCTGAAAGGCGAGAAGATGGAGGATGTCAATAAGATAACACTTACCTGCTCAGGAGGGGCTTTCAGGGACAGGGGCATGGAGGAGCTCAGGTATGCCAAGGCAGGCGATGCGCTGCAGCATCCTACATGGGACATGGGGGCGAAGATAACGATAGACAGCGCGACCCTTATGAACAAGGGGTTTGAGGTTATAGAGGCGCACTGGATATACGGGCTGCCGTACTCCAAGATAGATGTCGTTATACACCCTCAGAGCGTGATCCATTCGCTGGTTGAGCTTAAGGACAGGAGCGTTATCGCGCAGCTGGGCATGCCTGACATGAGGATCCCTATCCAGTATGCGCTTTTCTATCCTGAGAGGATGGAGAATGCTGACCTGAGGCAGCTGAACCTGAGCGATGTGGGCGAGATGACGTTCAGGGAGCCTGACCTTGGGAGATTCCCCTGTTTGGCCATGGCTTATGACTGCGCGATCAAGGGAGGAAGCCTGCCGGCTGTGATGAATGCCGCTAACGAGGTTGCAGTACAGAATTTTTTGACGGGCAAGATAGGCTTTATGGATATTCCTGCACTGATACAGGAGATGGTGAATGAACATGTGATGATCAAGAATCCAAGCCTGGATGAGATCCTTGAGACCGATGAGAAGGTCAGGAAAGACACTGAGGAGAGGATTGAGGAAAAATGAACTATGCAATTATCGTTGCGGCAGGGAAAGGAAAAAGGATGGGCAATAAGCTTAATAAGGTTCTTTTGCTCCTTAATGATGAGCCTGTCATATGCCATTCTATAAGGCCGTTTGAGGATTCTGCTTTGATCGACAGGATCATCCTGGTGGCGAACAGTGATGATGTTGCTGATCTTGGCAATCTGATGAAAGAGAAGAGGTTCAGGAAGGTCGAGATCGTTGAGGGAGGGAAGGAAAGGCAGGACAGTGTCTATAACGGGCTTAGGCTTCTGAAGGATGCCAGGGAGGATGATATAGTCATAGTACATAACGGCTCTAACCCTTTTGTCTCTCCAGGCCTGATCGAAGAGGTGGTTAAGGCTGCAAAAGAGGACGGGGCATGCGCTGCAGCCTTCAGGGCAGGGGATACTGTAAAAGAGGCTGATGAGGATGATTTTGTTATAAGGACATTTGACAGGAAGAGGCTGTGGCAGATGCAGACACCCCAGGCAGCAAGGTACAGGCTGCTTGTAAGGGCGTTTGTAAAGGCATATAATGATTCATACTACGGGACAGATGATGCTGAGCTTATAGAGCGATTAGGGGAGGCGGTCAAGATAGTGGAATGCGGAAGGGAGAACTTTAAGATAACTACACCGCTGGACCTCGAGAACGCCAGGATGATCATGAATGCTGACAGGGCAGGCATCGGCATGGATTCGCACAGGTTTACTGAAGAGGCGAAACAGCTTGTCCTTGGAGGTGTAGTTATCCCTGATGAGCAGGGGTTAGAGGCTAATTCTGACGGCGATGTTGTCCTGCACAGCCTGTTCAATGCATTGTCACAGTCTGTCGGAGGGAGAAGCTTGGGCTATTATGCAGACCCTTTGTTCAGGAAAGGGATAATGGACAGCAGCGTCTACCTGAAGACTGCACTGGACATGGTCACGGAGAAGGGCTTTGAGATAAACGGCATCGGCCTTATGGTAGAAGGGAAAAGGCCAAGGCTGGATGGGTATGCTGGGCAGATCAGGGAAAGGGTTGCAGGGCTTTGCAGCATAGAGCCTTCTCAGATAGGATTGACAGCAACATCCGGAGAGGAGATGACAGCTTTTGGGAGAGGGGAAGGGATACAGGTATTTTCTGTTGTGATACTCAAGAAAAAAAATGAAGGCTAGGGCGTACGCAAAGATAAACCTCAGCCTGGATGTCCTGGGGAAGAGGGAAGACGGCTTTCATGAGCTGAATTCTGTGATGGGGCAGGTCAGCTTGTTTGATGAGCTGGTTTTTGAAAGAGATGCAAAGGTGATTCTGGAAGGAGGAGTTAAGGATGATATTATCCTGAAGGCTGTGCTTAGGCTTAGGGAGCTTTTTGATATAAAGGAAGGTGTTAGGATTATTATTAAGAAGAATATTCCTGTTGCTGCGGGCTTTGGAGGAGGGTCTGCTGATGCTGCGGCTGCTTTGAAGGCCCTGAATGAGCTATGGGGGCTTGGTCTTAGCATGGAGGCGCTGGCCAGGATTGGAAGTAAGATAGGGGCAGATGTTCCATTCTGCATCGTTGGAGGGAGCTGTTTTGTTTCCGGGAAAGGTGAAAATGTGGAAAGGCTTAGTATGCCTGAGATGGGTGTTGTGCTTGTCAGCCCTGGCTATGAGATATCTACAAAGAAGGCTTATGAGGAGCTGGACAGGAAGGGGCATGAGAAGGGCTATTCAAGCCTTAAGCTCAGGGACATGAAGGATGTTAAGGATATTGCAGCGGGGCTTCATAATGATTTTATCCATATACAGAAGGATGGCGTAAGGAATATTATTAAGGATGTTATGGACAGGGGGGCTTTAGGGGCGTCTATAACCGGCAAGGGGCCTGCTGTCTTCGGCGTTTTTGAGAGCAGGGAGAAGGCGCTTGAGGTTTATGAGGATTTCAAGGATGAATACAAATTTGTTTATCTGGGTAAGACTATAAAATGAACATCAAGCTGGCAGAGGAAGCAGGGTTCTGTTTCGGGGTCAAAAGGGCCCTGGACAGGGTAGACAGGATTAAGGATAAGGATGATGTGTATGTTCTTGGCAGGCTGATCCATAACCCGCAGGTCATAGGGGAGCTGAAAAAACAGGGCGTTAGGTTTATAGAGGATATTGATGAGATAAATCACGGAACGCTGGTTATCTCTGCGCATGGGGTTTCGGACAGGATAATGCGGGGTGCCAGGGAAAAGAACCTTGATATAATAGACACGACATGCCCGCTGGTGACTAATGTCCATAATATAACCCGGGATCTGGAGAAGCAGGGGTATAGGGTTATGATATTCGGGGACAGGAAGCATACAGAGGTCAGAGGGGTTATGGGCAACCTTAAGGATCCTATTGTTATTAGTGATATATCTGAGATTCAAGGCATGGAAGAGGGAAGATATGCCCTTGTCAGCCAGACAACAAATAATGTTGCTGAGTTTGAAGAGATAAGCAGGATGCTGAAGGATAGGATTAAGGGCCTTGTCATTAAGGATACGATATGCTCTGCGACAAAGCTAAGGCAGGAAAGCGCTAAGAGGCTTGCCAGGGAGTCGGATCTTATGATAGTCATCGGGGGCTATAACAGCGCAAACACAAGAAGCCTTGCCTCGATATGCAGCGGGATCACGGAGACAAGGCATATAGAGAATGCTGATGAGTTAAGAAAAGAGTGGTTTGAGGGAAAGGAGAACATAGGGGTAAGCGCAGGGGCTTCTACGCCTGAGAATGTTATTCGCGAAGTTATAGATAGGATAAAATGCAAAGGATTATAAGTTTTATTGGCATACCTTATTTTAGATGCTAGAAGAAATTGTGGAGATTCCAATCTCTAATTTAAGCTGTCATTCTAATAGGGGTCTCGGAATCCTGGGAGATGAATCGGATTTTAGCTCTTTTGTAATGTATGCAGGAGGGCTTACAACAGCGCTTGCACCTGTCCTAAAGGCATCTGAAGGGAGGGAGGGGGCTTTATGGGTGTCTACAGCTGTAACTGATTTTGAGAGGAAATTTTTTGCAGGAGGGAAGGAAGCATTGTTGAGCTATGATGGGGGACAGATAAGAACAAGGGAGGCTGTTCCTGAAACTCAAGATGTCTATCATTCCGCTTATAAGAGGTTTAGCAAGCAGCTCTGGTATTTTCTGCATCTTACAAAGAGGTTCTTTGACTGGAATTATTGCGGCTACCCAAAACCTATGATTCCAAACGAGAATTTTGAGGATTATAAATCGCTTAACATGGCTCATGCTGAGATAGCCAAAGGTGTTTTAAACAGCAGGGAAGGGAACCATATAATAGCCTCACATGATTTTCATCTTATGCTCCTTGCCAACACTATTGATGACTTAATAAAGCACGGTGATATCAGGAATAATAAGGTTTTGAAAAGCATATATATGCATACTCCTATGCCTGAAGTTGAAATCCTTGACCACCTTATTAATACCGCTTATATGGATGTTGATACTGTCTCTTATTTATTCAAGGGAATGCTGGCTAATCATGTCATTACACTACAGAAAAAAGATTTTCAGGAGAACCTTGTAAAAATTTATGAGAAACTTGGATTTGATGTAATGGAAGGAGATAATGAGGATTATATTGTAATGCATGATGGAGATAGGAGAACCCATTTAATGACCAATCCTATTGGTCTAGACACTGAACGGGTTCTTAATGCAGCAAGAAATACCCCGTTAGATGCCCTTAAAAAATATAAATTTGGTGAGGATAGCTTGTATGATATTCTTAAAAGGTTTAAGGGCGGGGAATATACAAATGAAACTACAGGAAAAACAGATACCTATAGGATTCTTTCAGGCATTGAGAGATTAGATCCGACTAAGGGTGGGTTAAGAAAATTAATGGCATTAGGGCAGATACAGGATAGGGCGATCAGGGAGGATAGGAGATTTATTTATATTGCGTTTCTTCCAGGGGATGTTGGGGGGAACTTAAAGAGCAATATGGTTCGGCAGGCGAAGATAATGAATGAGAAATCCAGAGATGCATGGAGGCGTGATTCAGTTTATTTAAGCTTTGGGCCAATAAATTTTCCTGACACTATCCTATTAATGAAAGAGACAGACTTATTTTTGGTAACTCCTCTTGATGACGGTATGAATCTTACTGTTGGTGAATATATCATGTCCCAGGCTGTAAAGCAATACGGTGAAAGAGGTGGCCTTGTCTTGGCCCAGTCAGGAGCAGCAAGAACACTTAAGGAAGGTGGAATAAAGTATGCTGATGGGGTCCGTTTTATAAGCTTTGAGGATTTTGGCTTGACCTGTGATTTAATTTACAAAACTATCAAAGATATGCCTAAGCTGGGTGATATGCCTATTTCTCTAATAAAGGGGTCAGATGTAAGGAAAAGATGGTTTCCAAGGGAGATGGATAATCTGAGATATGCTTCAGGCGTATCCTTTAGAATTCCTCTTTCCACCAGTCTATAGCGGTCAAAGAGCGGTGACTGGTGGTAGCAACACGAACCTTCTTATGCACGTAATGTTTATTTCTCTCCCAGCTTAAGAAAAAAGCTAAGAAGCAGACCAAAATCATTAAGCCACCGCTTGGACACTTTTCGTAAAGCGTTAGCGGTCAAAGTCAA
>JAHWHQ010000021.1 GCA_019323195.1 Candidatus Woesearchaeota archaeon
AGCCTTGAATCTTTAAGGAACAGTAAAATAATCTAACAATACAATTAAAATGCCGACAATAAGCTTTTCATTAAAAGACCTGCAGGATCTTGTAGGCAGAAAACTGACAATAGAAGACGTCTCCAGCTTAGCTGAATACGGGAAAGGCAGCCTTGAAGGCTATAACAAAGAATCTGATGAGATATCAATAGAATTCGGGGACACAAACCTTCCTTACCTATGGTCTGTAGAAGGGGTTGCAAGGCTGTTTAAAGGTGTCTTAGGCGTACAGAAGGGCATTCCAGAGATAAAGATAAAGAAAGGCAGCTATAAGGTCATAGTAGATAGATCTGTCTCAGATGTAAGGCCCTGCATAGCTGCTTTTGCTGCAAAAGGCCATAAGGTTGATGATTACCTTATCAAGCAGATAGTGCAGCTGCAGGAAAAGCTGTGCGAAAGCTATGGCAGGAGGCGCTTAAAAGTTGCTGTTGGCGTTTATTCTTATGATAAGATAAAATTCCCTGTCCATTACAAGGCAACAGATCCTGAATCCGTTAAATTTACGCCCTTAGAATTCAGGAAAGAGATGACGCAGCAGGAGATACTGGAAGAACATCCAAAAGGAAAAGAATACGCCTGGATCCTGGAAGGCCATAAAAAATACCCTATCCTGGTTGACAGTGCAGGCCAGGTCCTTTCCTTCCCTCCTATAATCAATTCCGATTTTACTGGCAAGGTCATGGAAGGGGACGAGCATCTTTTTATTGAAGCTACGGGCATGGAGATGGAGCCTCTTCTTCTGTCCATGAACATCCTTGCATACGCACTATATGAAAGGGGCTTTGAGATATACTCTACCGATATTATCGACAAATCCTCTGGCAAGAACATAACAACCCCTTTTCTTTTCAAGGACAAGATAAAGATAACCAACAATCAGATCAAGTCACTGCTGGGATTGGACCTAAAAAATGCAGAGATTAAAAAACTGCTGGAAAAAGCCCAGTACAGTGTAACTAATACAGCTTCCAGCATCCAGATCCCCCCTTACAGGAAAGACATCCTCCATCCATGTGATGTTATAGAAGACATAGGAATAATGCACGGCTACAACAACATAAAAGAGCAGCCGTTGACATCCTACACGATGGGAGAGACCTCTGCCATGGTAAGGTTCAGGAACAAGGTAAGGGAGCTTCTTGTAGGCTTAGGTTTCCATGAGGTCTTCAGCCCGATCCTGGCAAACAAGAAAACCCTGTATGATAAGATGGACACAAAGGATTCTGGAACTATAGAGATAAGCAACCCCATGTCAGAGACCTATTCAGCTGTAAGGACCTGGATACTGCCGATATTGATGGACTTCCTCTCAAAAAACAGGCACGTTGAATACCCCCAGAAGGTATTTGAGCAGGGCATAGTGACAGTAAGGAAAAAAGATGATGTCATTGATTATGAGCGCGTGGCAGTAGTTTCAGCGAACGAAAAGGCAGACTACACAGAGATAAGGCAGGTTCTGGACTATATTCTGAGGATGCTAAATGCAGAATACACCATAGAAGAGACAGAGCACACCTCCTTTATAGAAGGAAGGGTAGGAAGGGTTGTAGTGAAGGGAAAGAAAGTAGCATATATTGGAGAGATTAATCCAAAAGTTCTCTCCGGCTATGGCTTGGAGGTCCCTGTTGTCGGCCTTGAATTAAACCTAAGCGAATTGTTTGAAGTTCTTTAGATTAGGTGTTTTTTGATTGCTCAAACTGGGTCTCATACCCCACAGCTTGCTGCGATTATGGATAACCCAGTTTGAGGCTTAAAAAATACCCCATAGCTTGCTGTGGTTGGGATTTTTTATTAAAATACAAACCAGGATTAATGTTAATCTATCCAAGCCTCTTTACAAGGTTTAGATTAACTTTAAGATATGAATCAGTGTTAATTCCTCTCTTTCTCTTAAACCACCTGATAAGGTTCAAATCTTGTTCAGCCAGATATGCACGGAAAATGAATTCATCATTATGATGAACCCTGACAAGTACATTTCCGTAATTAAAATTAAACGCATGAATATATTCTGGAATGTATTTGCCTATTCTATTATTAAGATCATCGCCTTTTTCTTTTCCTAATAGGGTATCCAGGCTGATATAATGTGATTCCCAACCCTTAAGATCCTCAGGTAATTCCATCCAATGATCACCCGCAAATTTGGCCCGGTTATAAAACATAACAGAATCCTTTTTAACATAAAAAAATGTCCCATCTAAGGGGAGTTCTATATCAATATGTTCCTTATGCTCCAGATAATATCTTAATACCTTAGTATAAGATGATAGATGGCACTCACCACCCCAAACCCCTGCTATTGCTATCTTACTATAATCAGATAAATGTTTTTTTATGTCTTTGTACCCAATAGATCCTGACCGTGCGCAAACATGCTCTATATCCTTAAAAAGCCCCTCACTGAATTCTTCAGTTACTTCTACACATTTATCATAAAGTGTTATCAAGTTCGAGAACTTATCCTTCTCTTCCTTGAGATGATTCACATGAACCAAGACTAATGCTTTTTTTTTCATTAAGAAGTGAGATTCAAGTTCAAATATAAACCTTTGTTTTTTATTACTTAGAGATAGTTATTTAGCCAGAATAATAAGGGTATCCTAAGCATCAAAAAAAGCCAAGCCTAAAAACCCATTCAGCTCTGTCTATTGGGGTATTATATTGACCATAACCCTCCTGTTGCTTCTAGGGCCGTCAAACTCGCAGAAAAAGATGTCCTGCCACGTCCCCAGCTGCAGTTCCCCATCAGAAACAGGTATATGGGTGGAAACCCCTATCAATGTAGATTTGATATGGGCTGCTGCATTATTATCTATGCTGTCATGCAAATAACCGTCATGCTCAGGAACTATCTTATTCACAGCCTTGATTATATCCTCCTGTATATTAGGGTCAGCGTTCTCGTTTATTGTTATTGCGGCTGTCGCATGAGGGACATAGATAAAGCATATCCCCTTCTTGACCTTTGAGTTCCTGACTATCTCCCTAACCTTGCCTGTTATGTCTATCAGCTCATGTTTTTTGGATGTTGAGATGGTTATTGTAGGCATAATAGCGAGTGTTAGTTAATCGTTTAAATAATTATTGCCAAAACCTGCATAAAGAGCTATAACTTCCACCCGATTCAAACCTATAGAAAACTATTTATAAATGCTTGTATATATTTAATATTATTACGATAGCATTGAAATACATCAGATAAATGGATGGTGAAAAAAATGAAAAAAAAATTTATTATGTTTGCATTGGTAATCTTATTGGCAGCATCTGTGTTAACAAGCTGCGATGAGATAAGCCTTATCAGGCCTGCCAGGAACCATAAAGAGATCAGCAGGTTCAGCTCAGGTGAAGAGCTTGTAGCAGCTTTTCAGAAGTCAGATGACATAGGCGTAATAAGAGGCGCTTTGGGGGCAGATGTGATGAAATCGATGGAAGTGGCAGAATCCGCCCCCCAGGCAGCTAAGGCAGACTCAGGAAGGGACTACTCAGAGACAAACATCCAGGTCAAGGGTGTTGACGAGGCAGACATAATAAAGACAGACGGCAGCTACATCTACACAATAGCGCAGGGAAGCCTTGTCATCGCAAAAGCCTACCCCTCCAGCCAGGCCGAGATACTATCCACGACCAATATTAAGAACTTCTATCCAAAAGAGCTGTTCATCCATGATGACAGGCTATTGATATTCGGCTCTGTAAGCTACAGCTTTGAAGAAGAGGTAGGCAGGCCGGTAGAAAACATCCGGCCCTATCCAAGATACGTAAGCGTAATGTCTGCCAGGCTATACGACATATCTGATAAAAAAAAGCCGGAATTATTAAGGACAGTTGATTTTGAAGGAAGCTACCTTACATCAAGAAAGATTGAGGATGATGTTTACTTTGTCGTAAACTCCTACCCTCATTTTTACAGGGAAAACCCTCCCTGTGAGGAGATTATTCCGTTATACAGGGAAAGCAAAGAGAACGAGCTGCCCAGCATAGAAGATATGGTTCCTGTTGCAAGATGTGTTGACATAGGCTATATTGAGCCCATCCAGGCCCGTAACTTCATCACAATAGCATCCATTTCCATGACAGAGAAAAACAAAAAGGTAGAAAAAGAGGTCATCGTAGGTTCAGGCCAGAACGTCTATGCGTCCCTTGACAATCTATACATCGCGCAGACCTCCTGGCCAAGGTATAACTCTTTAGGCAATCTTAAGGAAGATTACTTTGAAAAGACAGTTGTAACAAAATTCTCATTGGACGACGGAAAGGTACATTATTCAGGGACAGGTGATGTAAAAGGCCACATCCTGAACCAGTTCTCGATGGATGAGTTCAACAATAATTTAAGGATTGCCACAACCTCAGGAGAGGTATGGAACAGTGACAGAAAATCAGGCAACAACGTCTATGTCCTTGACCAAAACCTTAATGTCATCGGAGAGCTGGAAGACCTTGCTCCGGGAGAAAAGATATATTCAGTAAGGTTCATGGGCAGGAAAGGCTATGTTGTTACGTTCAAGAAGGTCGATCCATTATTTGTTATTGATCTGTCCAACCCTTACAGCCCTGAAGTTCTTGGAAAGCTTAAGATCCCCGGCTATTCAGACTACCTGCACCCTTATGATGAAACCCACATCATAGGGATTGGAAAAGACACAGTAGAGGCAGAAGAAGAGCCAAGAGGGCAGGCGCCTGTTGATTTTGCATGGTATCAGGGAATAAAGATGGCAATCTTCGATGTAAGCGATGTTGAAAACCCTGTAGAGATGCATAAAATCGTTATTGGCGACCGCGGTACAGATTCTCCTGCCCTGCACGACCATAAGGCATTCCTGTTCGATAAAGCAAAAAAACTGTTGGTAATACCAATAACACTTGCAGAGATCAAAGGAGAGAAGACAAGAGACAACCAGTATGGTGATTATGTTATCCAGGGCGCTTATGTCTATGATCTTACCTTAGAAGAAGGTTTTGAGCTTAAAGGGCGTGTTACCCATTATGACGATGATGACGTGTTCAAAAAAAGCGGCTATTACTTCAGCGGTGATTCCTCAATAAAAAGAAGCCTTTACATAGAGGATGTCCTTTATACCCTGTCAAACACCAGGCTGCAGCTTAACGATTTAAGCAATCTGGAAAGGTTAAAGGTTCTGGAGTTTGAAGAAGGTAAAAACAACAGGGATGAACCGGTTCTTATGAGGTAATTAAAGAATGGCAAAGGAAAAGTTCGTATTAGTAAGCCTGAAAGAGGAGAAGGCAAAAGAGCTTGCCCAGGTCATCTCTAATGACAGCTGCAGACGCATATTAGACTACCTAGCTGAGAAAGAGGATGCTACAGAAACACAGATAGCAGCCAGCTTAGGCCTTCCCATATCTACCATCCACTACAACCTGAGGCATTTGATAAAAGCTGGAATAATAAGCGCAGAGGAATTCCATTACAGCAAAAAAGGAAGGGAGGTAAACCACTACAGGCTTGCCAACAAGTATATCATAATAGCCCCCAAGACAACCCACGGGATTAAAGAGAAACTAAGGACAATACTTCCTGTAAGCCTTCTTGCCCTGGCAGGAGCAGGCTTCATCCATATGTACACCAAATACTTCCTGGCCAAGAAAGGCTTTGTAAGCCGGGCAATGCCTTCTGTAATGGAGGCTGCTGTATCAGACGCCCCTGAGATGGAACAGGTATTTGGAAAGGCAGCAGAAGAAGGGGCAAGGGCAGTGATGGAAAAAGCCCCCCAGGTTGCTGCAGAGGCTGCAAGGGCATCTCCGAACTATGCCTTATGGTTCCTGTCCGGCTGCGTGTTTGTCATTATCCTGATGGTAGTTCTTGAGCTGATGAGGAAAAAGAGATAGTTCCCAAACAAAATATTAATAAACCTCCCCCTCAATAATCAGTATAACATGAAAAAAAGAGGGCAGATCACCATATTCGTAGTTCTAGGCATTGTAATACTTACCATCTCCGGCATATTATATTACACGCATAGTTCCCTTACAAAAGAGGATGCAGATGTTTCAATGAAAAAAACAAGCGGGTCTGAATTCGATGCAGAGCCTGTTAAAAAGTTCGCAGAAAGCTGCCTTAGAAAGGTAAGTGACAAGGGCCTGTGGACTGTAGGGGAGCACGGCGGATACATCAATCCCGATGGGGATGAGGATTATGGTGAAGATGGTGTTCCAGATCCCTCTACTCAGGTTACATCCTATGGGGGAAAGGACGTCCCGTATTACCTGATAAAGTCCAGTGAAGAAGAGACCTCCGCCTATTTCCTCACATTGAAGGACATAGAAGAGAAGCTTTCAAGGTATATCATTGTTGAGTTTGAAAAATGCCTGGACTCGGACGTTTTTGAAAGCCTGGGTTTTGAGGTAAAAAAGCCTGACATAGATTACAAGGCTGTTGGCTTTGACTTCAGCAGCATCCCGGTCGAGTGCAATGTAAGCATCAACATAGACAGCGTAACAGTACAGGTGGAATACCCCATGACCGTAAGGACAGACGACGGCCAGACAGAGCTTAGAGAGTTCAGGGCAAGCCTTCCTGTAAGGCTTGGCAGGGTGCATAACTCCACAATCAGCAAAACCTATCTAAAAGGCATATTGGTCCAGATAAAAGAGGAATGGGATGACGGCGACGGTTACCCCTATTATATGAGCGCATTCGGGTGTGACACGCGCGACCCTATCGCAAAAAAGATAAATATTTATAGCAGGAGCAACGATAACGGTGATGAGGACACGAAAATTATTAATGTTATTGATTATAACACCTATTACCATAACTATCAAAGGGCTTACAGATTCAATATAGCAGTCAAAGGCCCTACGGAGATAGAAGATGCACGAATAGAAGAAGATATCTGTTCACCTGTCCATCTGGCAGGCAGTTAAGCTAAAAATGAATATGTTAAAAAAACAGGGTTTTTTTAAAAATTCCCCGCTGGGAAAAAAAATCCTTGTATATCTGTTTTTTATTCTGGTGCTGGTTAGCCTGGTCTGCAGCATGGTCCCTGACGCTGACCGTGACGGCGTCCCTGATATGGAGGATAAGTGCGATAATAGTATTGGCCTGGTTGATGTATATGGCTGCACCTGCCTGGACAAGCTTGAAAGCGGCTGTGAAGGCGAATGGTGCTGCATGGATGGTGCTATATGCGAAGAGTATGACTTCAGGGCCAGCTGCATGTACGACCTTGACAGTGACGGCGTATATCATATAGAGGACAGGTGCCCCTACACAAAGATAGGGGAGATAGTTGACAGTTCAGGCTGCTCCTGCCTGCAGAAGACCTGTGATGACAAGAACCTCTGCACAGACGACCATTGCGATTATAAGGCGGATTGTGTTTTTACTGCTAATGACGCCAATTATTGCGGAGATGGAAGAAGCTGTGAAAGCGGCGTATGTGTATGGGGCGATGACGAATCTTCAGATATAAGCTACTGGTCCTACGACTCTGAATTGGGCGAGATAAGGATTTTCTATTCGCATTCAAGGCACATCATAAGCGTTAGCTTCCAGGATGCCCTGGAAGACAACATAATCATCATGGACAGCACATCCAACATAATAAGCCATGACCTAAGCGAAGACCGCACCACGTTAACACTAACCGTGGAAGGCGATTCGGGCGTAAGGGGGGCAACAACCATCAAAGCATCCCAAAAGCCGTTATCAGTATCCATCGACGAGATAGAGATACCGGAGCGCAGGGAAAGGCAGTCCCCCAGGAACTATAGCTGGCTTTATGCATCCATGTTCCTTCTCATGGCGCTTCTTTTTACTGTTTTGATGCTTTCCCAGAGAAGGCACGAGAACAAGATGCTGAATTCTATAAGGAAAAGGGAGAAAAGCATAGGAAGGGAGGTTGACCTTGAAGCAGAGCTTCAGCTGAAGATGTACATAACAACAAACCTGAAAAGAGGCTATACAGCACAGCAGCTAAGGCAAGGCCTTCTGAAAGACGGCTGGAAAAAAGAGATAGTAGACAGGGCTTTCCAGAGTTTAAGGAAATAGTCGTATTGGCAAATTATTTAAACAATACATATTCTAAGCCATGATATATGAAAAATAAAAAATCCAATAAGCATAAGATCAAAGTAATTCTGGTAACAGGCTCTGTAGGCGCAGGAAAGACGACAATAGCCAGGGCCTTGTCAAAAAAGACAGGTTTCATGAACCTCATTCTTAACAGCCTTATCAGGAAAAACAAGCTGTACGACTCCTATGATAGGAAGGATAAGTGCCTTATCGTTGACACCAAAAAGCTGAATGCCTTTCTCATTAAAAAGATAAGGGATTATAAAAAAAGATCAAAAGAAGACAACAGGATAAAAGGCCTGATCATAGACTCCCACCTATCTCATTACCTGCCCTCGAGGTATGCTGATTTATGCATTGTTGCCAAATGCAGCTTAAAGATCCTTGAAAAAAGGCTGAAAAAGCGCGGTTACAGCAAAAATAAGATCAAAGATAATATCGAATGCGAGATATTTGATGTATGCTTAAATGAAGCCAAAGAGGCCAGGCATAAGGTCGCTGTTATAGACAGTACAAAAGGTATAAATATAAGTAGAATTATCCAGAAGATAAAGATATAAGTGAGGTGTAGAATAACATGCCTGAAATAAACCCGCAAGCCATTGAACTGAACGAAATAATAAAAAAGAATAATGAAGCCGTCTATTCCCTTCTCTCTGAAAAAGGAAAAGCCATATTCTTCCCAAAGAAAGGCATCCTGTCGCAGAGTGCAGAAGCAAAAGGCAAGAAGATAAATGCGACCATCGGCATAGCCCTGGAAGAAGACGGCTCTCCGATGAGGCTTAAATCGATAGCCAATAAGATTAAATTGGATCCAAAGGATGTTTTCCCTTACGCCCCCAGCTTCGGCAAGCCTGAATTAAGGTCCAGATGGAAGGACATGATCTTTCAAAAGAACCCCTCTCTGGCAGGAAATGAGATAAGCCTTCCTGTAGTTACCAACGCCTTAACCCACGGCTTGAGCATGCTCGGCTATATGTTCATTGATGAAGGTGACAAGGTTATCATGCCTGACCTTTTCTGGGGCAATTACAAGCTTATCCTTATTAATGCCTATAATGCCCGTTTTGACCTTTTTGAGACCTTTAAAGGGGGGAAATTCAACATTGCTGGCCTGAAAGAAAAGCTAGATGGAGAGATTGGCAGGAAGATCATCCTTCTTAACTTCCCTAACAACCCAACCGGCTATACAGTTACAGAAAAAGAGGCATCAGCAATCAAGGATATCATAATGGAAGCAGCTGAAAAAGGCAATAAGATATTGGTAATAGCAGATGATGCCTATTTCGGCCTTGTCTACAGGAAAGGCATCCTGGCAGAATCAATCTTCTCTGTCCTGGCAGGCCTTCATGAGAACGTTCTTGCTGTCAAGCTGGATGGTGCTACAAAAGAGGACTATGTCTGGGGCTTAAGGGTGGGCTTCATCACATACAACACTAAAGGAGGAAATAAGGGGTTGTACAGCGCCTTGGAAAGCAAGGCAGCCGGAGCTGTAAGGGGAAGCATATCCAATGATTCGCATCTTTCGCAATCCCTCGTTTATCATGCATTTAGTGATCCAAGATACCCTAATGAGAAGAAGAAAAAATATAACCTTCTAAAGAAAAGGTTCACAGAGGTCCAGAAGGTTCTCAGGGAGCACAAGGAATATGAAGATGAATTTACCGCCCTGCCTAACAACTCAGGCTATTTTATGTGCATAAGGCTGAAAAACAAAGAAGGGGAAAGCATAAGGCAGGTCTTATTGGAGAAGTACAGCACAGGCGTCATCTCTATGGGAAATATCCTGAGGATAGCCTTTTCATCGATAAAAACAGAGCACATCAAAGAGATTTTTGAAAACATCTACAGGGCTTGCAAAGGATAAATGGGCAATATAAACAAGGGCAGAAGGTCTGCTGCAAAAAGAAGGTTCAGGGAGAAGCTGCATAAGGTTATCGGCTGTATTCTGGCAGTAATAGCCATAGTTTTAGTCATAGCTGTTTTTGGAGGGGCATATTACCTTATTATAGCCCCTAGCATGGTATCAAAGCCGTTCATAGAAAAGCCGGTTTTGAGTGAAAGCGAATTAAGCAGTATAGAAGCCGGTGAGAATGTTATTGGCTCTGAGCACATCAATTATATTGTAAACGAGATAGGGGCATACAAGCTTAAAAAGCTCCTTGGCACAGACCGATACCCCATCATAGAGTCTGTCATCACAGATTCTGGAGAGAAGTTCTACAGCTATGTCAAGGATCACATGCCCATAACCGGAGAAGGTGATGCAAAAGACGAGGATATCATAATAAGAGGAAGCCAGAAGACCATCTTTAATATCCTAAGCTCTGATAATGTTCTTAGCGCTGTAAAAAAAGCAAAGGATAATGGAGAAGTAGAGGTTGAACTGGTATCTGACATGAAAACACTTGCAGCAAAAGGCTATCTTTCTATATATGATAATTTAAGGTAAGGTGTTACCCTAATAACATAACATATTTAAATGAGATTTAAACCCATCTCTGGAAAATGGACATAAGCAAAGAAATACTAAGCCAGGAAAACCTGGAGAAGCTGGAAGAGTTGAAAAATCCTAAAGTGATGAAGATAATAGGGGCATTTGTCAGGCATTGCAGGCCTGCCAAAGTGACTGTAATAACAGACTCAGAAGAGGATGTTGATTATGTAAGGGAACTTGCCATAAAGAACAACGAAGAGAAAAAGGTGAATATTGAAGGCCACACACTGCATTATGACAATTATTATGACCAGGCAAGGGATAAGGCTAACACAAAGGTCTTGCTTCCTGAAGGGAAAAAGATAAGCAGGCATATCAAGACAATAGACAAGGACAAGGGCCTAAAAGAGATAATGGGGTATATGGAAGGCTGCATGGAAGGAAAGGAGATGCTTGTCTGTTTTTACTGCCTTGGCCCTGTAAACTCAAAGTTCTCCATACCTGCTCTGCAGCTTACAGATTCTGCCTATGTTGCCCATAACGAGGACCTTCTTTACAGGAAGGGCTATGATGAGTTTAAAAGGCTGGAAGGCTCTGGAAAGTTCTTCCATTTTATCCATTCTGCTGGCGAGCTTGACGAAAAGAATACGACAAAAAACATCGACAAGAGGCGAATATACATCGACCTAGAGGATGAAAGGGTCTTAAGCGTAAACAACCAGTACGGCGGGAACAGCATAGGCCTCAAAAAACTGGCCTTAAGGCTGGCGATAAGCAAGGCTGCAAGGGAAGACTGGCTGTGCGAGCACATGTTCATCATGGGCGCAAGAAAGCCTGAGAAGAACAGGATAACCTATTTCACAGGAGCATTCCCAAGCTTATGCGGAAAGACCTCTACTGCAATGATCTCAGGCCAGACAATTGTAGGTGATGACATTGCATACCTGAAGATAGATGATGAGGGCAATTGCATGGCAGCCAATGTTGAATGCGGCATATTCGGCGTTATAAAGGACATATGCGCCAGGGACGACCCTGTCATTTATGATACGATAACAAGCCCAAGAGAACTTATCGTCTCTAATGTCCTTGAGGTTAATGGTGACCTATACTGGCTAGGGATAGGAAAGGATATTCCTAAAAAAGGCTACAACCATTCAGGTGAATGGTTTGAAGGCAAGAAAGACAAGGAAGGAAATGTGATAGACCCATCCCATAAGAACGCAAGGTTCACATTAAGGATTAATGACCTGGCTAATGCAGATTCAAGGGCTGATGATCCAGAAGGTGTTCCTATAAGCGGCATTATCTATGGCGGTAGGGATTCTGACACATCTGTCCCTGTTGCGCAGACCTTAAGCTGGGGCCATGGCGTCTTTATGGGAGCTGCTCTGGAGTCAGAGACAACAGCAGCAACATTAGGCGGTGAAGGCGAGCTGAAGCACAGCCCCATGGCCAATATGGACTTCCTTGTCATCCCATTAGGAGTTTACATTGAAAAGCACCTCAAGTTCGGGGAAGACTGCGCCAACACCCCAGAGATATTCTCTACCAATTACTTCCTCAAGAAAGACGGCAGGTTCCTTAACGGCAAGCTTGACAAGAAGGTATGGCTCCTGTGGATGGAAGGGAGGGTCCATGGCGAGTACGAAGCTATTGAAACCCCGATTGGCTTTATCCCCAAGCATGAGGACCTGAAAGAGCTGTTCAAGGAGGTACTTGACAAGGAATACACAGTAGACGACTATGCTGACCAGTTCTCGATAAAGGTCCAGAGGTATCTTGACAAGCTTGACAGGATAGAGGCAATCTACAAAGAGGAAGACAATGTCCCCGACACATTCATCAAGCAGCTGGACGAGCAGCGCCAGAGGCTGTTAGAAGCCAAGGAGAAGTTCGGCAAGGATGTGATCAGCCCTTCTGAGTTTGAGTGAACCAATATTTTTTCTAATTATTTTTCTATAATAAAACAGAAAAACTCATATATGACCTTTTCTTTACATAAGTATACCGATACAAAATGAAAACCAACATAACCTCCCTAGAGCTTCACCAGCTGGTAGAAGAGTTCCAGTTTTTGATAAACAGCCGTGTAGACAACATCTACAACCCCAAAAAGGAAGAGCTCATACTTCAGCTTTACGCATCAGGAAAAGGAAAGCAGATCCTTAGGATCATATCAGGGAAGCTTATTTACCTTGCCTCGTCAAAACCACCCGGAGAAGAGCCTTCCGGCTTCTGCATGTTCCTGAGAAAGCACCTGGGAAATTCCAGGCTAAAAAGCGTCAGGCAGCTGGGCTCTGAAAGGATTTTAGAATTTGTCTTTGAAAAGGCTGAAAAAAGAAGATTGATAGTAGAATTCTTTGGCAAGGGAAACATCCTGCTATGCGACGAGAACAACATAATATTATCTGCTTTGGTCTACCACAAGTGGAAGGACAGGGAGATAAGGGCCAGGCTAAAATACACTTATCCGGAGATGCAGCATAACCTATTTGGCCTTAAGCAAGAGACCCTAAAAGAGCTGCTAAAAAAAACAGACAAGAGCCTTGTAAAATGTTTAGCTGCTGATCTCGGCCTGGGCGGCGTATACTCAGAAGAGGCCTGCCTTCTTGCCAAAGTAGACAAAAATGCTAAACCAGCTGAATTAGATGAAAAGGAGATAAAAGGTATTTTCAAACATATAAACGACCTCATTAAGAGCAGCATAAAGCCATCAATAGTGTATAAAGATAATGAGGTAAAGGATATCATCCCCTTCGGATTAAAGACATACGACAACCTGGAAAAAAAAGGATTCAGCTCCTATAATGAAGCGTTTGATTATTACTTCTCAAACGAATTCAGGGAAGAAAAGCCAAAGACAAAGCACGAAAAGGACTTAGAAAAGCTAAAAAGAAGGCTGGAGCAGCAGGAGCAGACCATCAAGGACCTAACAGGCAAAGAGCTTAAGGAAAGGAAAAAAGCAGACCTGATCTACCAGAACTATGAGTTAGTAAACAATATCATCTTAGAATTAAGAAAAGCAGCAGACAAGCATGGCTGGAAAGAGATAGAAAAAAGGCTGAAAGGCCATAAGCTGGTAAAGAGCGTCAATCCTAAAGAAAAGAAAGTAGAGATAGAAGTCAAAGAATGAAAAATACTGTAATATTCGATCTTGACGGAGTTATCACAGATAGTGAACCGCTCAGATATGCGACATACAGGAAGCTTTTCAGGGATAATTATGGTGTAAACCTTCCTGAAAAGATGGATAAAAGAATGATAGGAAAAAGCCAAAAGGGAAAAAAGATGAGAGCTCTCCTAAATAGGTATAACCTTAAAGGAGACATTAAAGAACTCATACAAAAAAGAGCTGTTCTTTTAGATGAGGCATCTTCAAAAAAAGAGAATATAAAACCAATTAATGGGCTTTTTGAATTACTAAAAAGCCTGCAATCACATAAATTTAAACTGGCAATAGCATCCTCTTCAGGCTACAGCTATGTCACCAATATCTTAGATTGTCTTGGTTTAAAGGATGTTTTTGAAGCTATTGTAACAGGAGAGATGGTTGACAAGGGTAAACCTAATCCAGATATATTCCTGCTTGCCGCAAAAAAACTGGGTAAAAAAAGCAAGGATTGCGTAGTTATTGAAGATTCGTATAATGGGATAGCTGCTGCAAAAGCAGCTAATATGAAGGTAATAGCTATAACTACCTATTTTTCAAGAAAAGAGCTGAGTTCAGCAGATATGTTTGTAGATGATCTTAGCCAGATCAAGCTTTCTGACATAAAAAATATTTAACGGAAAAGTTTTAGGTCTGTTCCTAAACCGTTTTGGAAATTTAAAATTCCCTAAGAATTTTAAATTTCCAAAAAGTTTATATAAATTAGCCTATAAGATGTGGTTATGGCAGTAGATTTTCATAGAGATATGAGTAAATATCTTGCGAATAAAAGGAGAAGAAAGCTGTTTTCTGACATCAAATTAAAGATAATAAACAAAAAGACAGTAGCATCCTATAAGACAGCAGACAAATTTAACGAGCTGAAAAGAAAGGTTAATGAGATCAAAAACAGGAAAAAAGAAGTCAAAAAAGAGATAAGCCAGGATGACATAAGAAGGGTTATTGAAAATAAGGGCAAGGGCCATAAGATTGCAGTTCCTGTTGAAGAAAAGCACAATGGCTGGAAAGAGGTAGATATAAAGGATTTAAAGAGTGAAGGCGGCAGTTTAAGCGTCTTAGAGGCAGAAAAAAGAAGGCTTGCCGAAAACCTTGCCAGGATAAAGGAAAGGGAAAAAGCTGAAAAAGAAAGGATAATCCGGCTAGGCAAAGAAAGGGAGCACAGAGAAAAACAGGAATCCAGTGAGGAAAGGGCAAAAAGGCTGGAGCTGGAGGAAGAGATAAAGATACTGAAGGAAAAGCAGAGGATAGAAGAAGAAAGGCTTGCCGAGCTGAGGAAGGCAAGAAAAAAGGAGCAGATGGACTCCCTTAAGGTAAAGGTCAAGGATGTTCTTTTCAAGAAAAAGCCTAAAGTAGAGAAGGACATTGCCGAAGAGTTAAGGAGCGAGATAAGAAGGGAAGCAAAAATAGAAGAGGCAGAAAGGCAAAGGCTTGAGAGTGAAAAAGATCAGAAAGAAAAGGGTATTTACGAAGAACGTCTCCAGAAAAAAGAAGGTCCAAAAAGATCCTTCATCTCCAACTTTATACAGATAAAGACAGCTGAAGATATTGCAAGGGAGGAGGCAGAACTGCAGAGGATGGAGGAGGAGCAGGCATTAAAAGCGCAGTCAGCTATCAGTAACATATTCGGCAATGAGGAAATGGAAGAAAAAGGATACGCACATGAAGAGCAGCCGGCAGCCAGCCAGGTATTCGATGATGCAGAAGAAGAAAAACAAGGCATGGAAGAAGAGCAGGAACCAAGCGAAGCAGCCATCAATAGCATATTTGAAAAAGAAGATTATACTCCTTCTGATGAAAAAAATATTAATATATTCTCAACCTTATTCCCGGAAAGCCAGGAAAGTAAAAATGCTGAAGATATAATAGACCTTGGAAAAGACTATAAGATAAAGGTCATAAAAAGATAAGAAAATATAAAAAATAAAGCCTTTACTTTATAGGCTTCATCCCCTTCCATGCTGTGTCAAACAGGCCGTCTAATGCCTTGGCAAAGAATGGCGTGTTCACCCATACCCCGACATCATAGGTTGGATGCACCTGCGCATCATCTAGCACCATAAAGACAAGCTCTTTCCCGTCAACGATGCAGAATCTTGCCTTGCTGTCTGTATTTCTGATCTCTGCTATCCCTTTCAGGTCCTTGGCAGCAGCCAGAGCATCCTTTGTTATAGGGGCTGCAATCCTTATCTTGACGCCCCTCTTCTTTATCTTCTCGAATGTAGGCTTCAGTCCCTCGACCTTTCTTATGAAGCCCTGTGTTGTTGTCATCAATGTAACATTATTCTCAGCATTCCTTATTGTAAGTTCAAGATGGTTATACAGGTTATGCCTCCCTCTTAAGCTTCCGCTCAGGTCAGCAGGCTCTACCAGCTCCACACCCTGTGAATGCAGCGCGTTCAGCTCTCCTATAACCTCTGTGCCCTTCAGCTCCTCCAGCCTTCCTATCCGGTCTTTCGCATCCTCCTTGACGTTCTTCTTCACCCTTTCCAGAACCTCATGGGGAGGGACTGCAAGATACTTTATAGGCTTCCCGAGCTTCATTATGACAAACCCTTTCTTCTCAAGGCTTTCCAGGACATCATAGCTCCTGGAGCGTGGAACATCAGCTATATCGGAAAGCTCCCCTGCCGTTGACACTCCCCTGCTTAAAAGAGCTGTCCATATCTTAACCTCATAAAGGTTCAATGAGAAATATCTTCTCAGCTTGCTTAAAAACTCTTCTTTTACAATCATCTAGATTCACCCCCTTTTTTTGAAGAAGTATTTTTACTTCTTCATGGGGTAAAAAAATGGTACTACTTAATATATGTTACGCTTTTTTACCTCGCCAGAGTACTGTTACTTAAGTTTAGTTATTATTAATTTTAACTCCCAAGTCAAAACAATTAAAGTTTTCTAAGCGCCACTTATATTTAAATATTATGTAAAAAGAAAATATAGTTTGAAGAAAATCCGAGAGCCCATACACGCATAGATGGCCGGATATCCGGATTTAAAGCTAATAGGCCTGGCATTAATCCCCGCACGTAGATGAGGCAGGGATTCCTGCCATCCTGATTGCTCAAACTGGGTCTCATACCCCGCAGCTTGCTGTGGTTGGGATTTTTTATTCAAAGAGGTTACGCCCTCTCTTTAAGCAGGTGCTCAACAACAGAAGGGTCTGCAAGCGTAGTTGTATTTCCTACATCATCCTTTCCCTCCGCTATAGCCTTCAGGATCCTTCTCATTATCTTCCCTGACCTCGTCTTAGGCAGGGCATCTGCAAACTGGATCTTATCAGGTTTTGCTATCGGACCTATCTCAGTTGCAACATGCTTTCTTAACTCTTCCAGAAGTTCGTCTGACTTCTCAACACCCTTGTTCAGTGTCACAAACGCGTATAATGCCTGGCCTTTTATCTTGTGCGGCATTGGGACAACTGCTGACTCTGCAACCTTAGGGTGGCTTACCAGAGCAGACTCGACCTCTGCCGTCCCTATCCTGTGGCCTGAAACATTTATCACGTCATCTATCCTTCCCATAAGCCAGTAATCACCGTCCTCGTCCTTCCTTGCGCCGTCCCCTGCAAAATACATGTCCTTAAACCTCTTCCAGTATGTCTCTACAAATCTCTTATGGTCGCCATAGACGGTCCTCATAAGGCCAGGCCATGGCTTTTTTATCGCTAAATAGCCGCCCTCATTGGTGTCTGCCTCTGTCCCATCCTCCCTTAATATGACCGGCTCTATGCCGAAGAAAGGCCTGTTTGCAGAGGAAGGCTTTAGTGTCAATGCCCCCGGCAAAGGCGTTATCAGTATTCCTCCTGTCTCTGTCTGCCACCAGGTATCGACTATAGGGCACTTTTCCTTCCCTATATTCTTATAATACCACATCCAGGCTTCTGGGTTTATAGGCTCCCCCACTGTCCCCAAAAGCCTCAGGCTCTTTAAGCTATGCTTATCTACCGGCTCTGTGCCGAAGCGCGCTACTGCCCTGATTGCTGTCGGAGCCGTATAGAATATAGAAACCTTGAACTTATCAACTATCTGCCAGAACCTGTCATTATCAGGGTATGTAGGAACGCCCTCAAACATGAGGGATGTTGCTGCATTTGACAACGGCCCGTAGACGATATAGCTATGCCCTGTAATCCAGCCTATGTCTGCTGTGCACCAGTATATGTCCTCTGGATGATAATCAAATATATACTTGAATGTCTGGTTCACGTACAGAAGATAGCCGCCTGTTGTATGAAGGACGCCTTTAGGCTTTCCTGTTGTTCCGCTTGTATAAAGGATAAACAACGGGTCTTCTGCATCCATATGTTCCGGCTTGCAATCATCCTTTATGTCATCTCCTGACATCTCAGCCCCCCAGTAAGTGTCCCTTCCATCCTCCATGTTGTGCTCAATCTCTGCCCTTTTTACCACGATGACAGATTCTATGCAGCCAACACCCTCCAATGCCTGGTCTGCAGTCTCCTTAAGGGGTATCTTCTTTCCTGCCCTTAAGCTCCCGTCTGCAGTTATGAGCATCTTGCATTCGCTGTCCAGTATCCTGTCCTTAAGGGATTCTGCGCTGAACCCTCCGAAGACTATTGAGTGTATAACCCCTATCCGCGTGCATGCCAGCATTGCTATCGCAAGCTCAGGCACCATTGGAAGGTACATGCAGATCCTGTCGCCCTTCTTAAGCCCTTTCTTCCTAAGCACATTGGCAAACCTGCATACCTCCTTATGAAGCTCTTTATAGGTATATGTCTTAACATCCTCATCTGGCTCTCCCTGCCAGATTATTGCCGCCTTATCGCCGTTCTTCCCCAGGTTCCTGTCAAGGCAGTTGTACGAGAGGTTTATCTTCCCTCCCTTAAACCATGTAAACTTAACATTTTTCTTGTCCCACTTAAAAACCGACTCCCACTTCTTAAACCAGTGCAGCTCCTCTGCCTTCTTTGCCCAGAAAGCCGGAGGATCCTTGATAGACTCCTGATAGGTCTTATTGTATTCTTTCTCGCTCTTGAGATAAGCCTTTTTGCTGAATCCCTTTGGCGGCGGAATCTTCCTTGACTCATGACTCATAGATGTTATTGTTTTTCCCTCTTTCAAAATTCTTTTTGACATAGTATTTACCTCCTTTTAAGATTATAAAATCCCCTAAAAAGGGTGTTAAAACAGGATATATTTAAAAGTTATTGTAAGTATTTGGCAAAACCACAAAACACACGCTTAAAACCACTAAATATAAATAATACAACACCAAGAAAAGTGTTATTAATGAAAAAAAGAGGCATGATAGAGGTACATTTCAACTGGATATTTATAATGATAGCAGGCGCTATTATCTTTGTTTTCTTCATCAGCATAGTAAACAAGCAGAGGTCGTTCTCTGAGATAAAGACCTCCGGCACGATAATCAGCAATCTTGAGTCCATCCTTACAGGGGCCCAGGTCTCGACAGACACTGTCAATGTTGTAAGCATGCCCAGGGTTGATGTCGGCTTTGAGTGCAACAGGTACTTTATAGGCTCTGTCCCGAAACAGACAAAAGGCAGCATTATCTTCTCTCCCGGCCTTCTTCAGAGCAGGGAGATAATAACATGGGCTGTTGACTGGAACCTTCCCTACAGGGTTGATAACTTCCTATATCTTACCGACCCTGAATTAAAGTATATGATTATAAGCGACCCCTCAAGCCCTGAACTGGGCCAGGAGCTGTATGACGATCTTCCGGAAGAGCTCAATCTGGAGCTGATAAAGGTAGACGAGCTTGATAAGATAACAGACACGAACAATTACAAGGTAAAATTCATCTTTCTCAGCACAATGACAGATAGTGTCCTCACTGAATTTTTGGACATGCCGGATGAGGATGTAACAGCAATAAACATACAGGACCTCGGAAGTTCAGCTTCAATCCCCTCAACAGGAACGATAGAGTTTCTAGAGAAAGACGGCTCAACATGGCATTCAGAAGGGACTACCACCCATTACCTGAAGAAGGAAAGCCTTTTTGGGGCGATTTTTTCCGAAGACCAGAAGATGTATGACTGCGTTATGAGAAAAGCCTTCAGGAAGCTGAACCTGGTTACAAACATATACCTGAACAGGTCCTCCTCATTAAGAAACGACTATGGTGCCGGATCCCTCTGTGAAAGGCCGCATTCAGATGCCATAGCTGACCTTGAAGACATAAGAACAGCCTCAGAAAGCAGGACAGGCGATTTTCCCACTGACATTTCGGATATGGATGATCTAAAAGATTATGCAGGCAGCATAAAAGAGGCGAACAACCTTGCCCAGCTGCGTTCCTGCGTCCTGATCTACTGAAGATGGCAAAGCCCGAAAAATCCCGGATAAGAAAGAGCATAAGATTTTTCACAAGATCCCAGATACAGATGGGTGAATCAGTGGCCATACTGTTCATCTTCTTCATCCTTCTCGTCTTCGGCTTTGTCTTTTACATGAACATAATGAGGGGCTCTGCAAAGGTTGAGATAGAGGAAAACATCCAGCTTAAGGCAATAGGGGTCGCGCAAAAGGCATCCTTCATGCCCGAGCTGCAGTGCTCCAGGGAAAATGTTGTTGATGAGAACTGCATCGACATCCTAAAGCTGACAGCAGCTTCCGGGCTTTTGAAGGACAACAACATCTATTATTACGACATATTTGGTCTAAGCAGCATCCGGGTTGAGGAGGTATACCCCGGCAGGGACCCTCCCAAAGAATGGTACCTCTACAACCACACCCTGGCAAACTACAGCGACAGGCTGTCTACATTCATACCTGTCTCGCTGTTCAATGCCAGTTCGGAAAAGTATGGTTACGGCGTCATGGTCGTTGACGTCTATAAGCAAAAATGAAAAAATCACAGATGGAGATAATGGGTCTGGCGATTATTGTAATCATTATATCTGTGATAATACTCTTTACCATAAGGTTCATAGTCCTGGAAGAGCCCTCCAGCTACAAGGAAGAATACACCCAGACAGAGCTTGCGTCCAACATCCTGAGCACCCTGCTGAGGACAACCTCTGCCAACTGCAGCGGCTTAAGCCTCACAGAGCTCTACCAGGACTGCAGCAACAGCCCTTATAACCCCCAGGTGATATGCACAGACGGGCTAAATTCCTGCCAGTGCATAAACCATACCACCAAGCACATCCTGAACCAGACCCTGGGCAAATGGCATATTGATTACGAATTCACAGCCAAGACAGACTCGGACAGCCTTGTCTATGCAAAAGGCGATGTTGGCTGCCCTGGGGTTAAAAAGCACAAGGTCTACCCCATCCCCACAGACACCTCAGGGAGCAAGATCCTATTTATAACCCTTGACATATGCGGATGAGATGGAAGAAACCCTCAAAAGATCATCCATAATAAGCCAAAACCCGCTCTTCACCCGAAAGGTTTAAATATAACATATCCCAGTTATAGCATATAATCAGGTTTTATAATAAACAAAGAGGTGCATATCCATGAAAAAAGGGCAGGGTCTAAGTCTAAACACGATAATAATAGCTGCTATTGTTCTGATAGTTTTGGTTGTCTTATGGGCGATATTCACAGGAAGGATGGGTGTTTTCAGTAAAGGGTTAAGCGATGTCACTAAAGGCGGCAGCTGTTCAGAATCCGGCGGTGTAGTAAGGCTGGAAACAGAAGGAGGATGTAATGAGGAATGTCCAGCTATATACGGCAACTTCAAGGATGTAAGCACTGGCCAGGTCTGTTGCAGGCCGATAGGAAGGTGTGATGGAGGGCTAGGTTGTGGCGTAGCATCATCAGAAGCCCAGTGTACTAGTACAACCATCGGAGATACAGGTACACCCTGCACATGGCATGCCCCAGACATAAACAGGTGTTCCTGATTAATTTATTTTTTTCCTTTCTTTTATTAAAAAATGCACAAGAAAGCTGTTTCTAAAACAACAGTCCTCTCGTTGATAACCATCATGATAATCGCACTGATATTCTATTCCCTGTTTTCAGGCTTCTCAAAAAAGGTTGAAAAGACAGAGCAAACATCTTCTGTAGGCCTATGCAGGCTCTCGGGAACAACAAACTACTGCTGCGAGCCCTACTCCCCTAATGAGATAACACCCAAAGAAAGCGGGTGGAAGGATTGTGAAGAGCCTGAAAGCGCCTGCTGTATTGGATAGGTTTTTTATACTCATAATATTATAACAGTAAACTTTTTCAAAAAGTTTGCCGTTATAAAAGAAAACTATCTATCATCCACCTCTATCCCGAACCCTCTCAAGGCATTCCCCATCTCATCCTCCATAATATCAAACTTCTCATCATTAAGAAAATCCTTCTCCTGCAGTTCCTTAAGCAGTTTCTTCCTTAATTCCTCCTTGATATTTATCTTATCGTCCCTATTCCAGTTCCTTCGCTCTAAAACCTTCTCAGCCTCTTTTAGGAGATTTTCAGAATCCTTCGAATATTTCTCAGCATAGAATTCATCCTTGTTAACTATAGAGCCTATCCTGTGCCTTAATGCTCTTGACATTATATTTGTCAATTGGTCAATATCATCCTTTTTCCCCACCCTGTATCATCTCATTTATCTTTTTTATTTTAATCTTCATAATTTCTCTTATATCTTTAATTTTCCCTTCTTCTATCTCCTCGTTATTCTTCATTCTCTCATATTTCCTTGCACCCATCAAATTCCTTAATTCTGAATTTATCTCATCCAGATTTAATCTTTTATTGTACAAAAATCTCTCAATTGTTATTAATCTTCTTAGATTATCAAAGAAAATCCTGTTATTTAACCTTATCTCTAATAAATCCTCAGGCATCATCAGCAAAAACCTTAGATGATTGTTATCAATTATCTTTTTTCTTTCCAAGCTAACTCTTTTATCGCTGATATAAATGTTAAACATAGCTCTTGTTAATGGACAGGCTTTCAGCAGAGATTCAAATCTTTTCTTTTCTATAGATAAAATATGGAATTTCAGATTAAATTTATTTGTTAACTGGTTATAAACCAACTCATCAAAATTCCGGATCTTATTTTCAGTTATAATAACTATATCAATATCCCCATAGTCTATCTTCCTGAATAAAAACGAACCAACTAGAAAGATATTCAAAATATTGTCAAATCTGGATAAAAAGGAAAAAACGTCCTTTATTAATCTCTCTTTAAATCCAGACAATTCCTTTAATCCTTTAGAATAATAAAGCTCAGCATGTTTTTTTATCAGCCTTACCTCTACTTCATCCCCAACACCTATATCATCCTCCAGATACTTAGGAACATATATCTGATTAAACCTGCTTCCCTTTGATACCTTTTTCCTGAAGATTATAGTCTGCATAATACGTACTAAATACGTACCCCTATTTAAGTTTTTTGGTTCTGCCAAAAGATTTATATACAAATCCCCCTAGAGTAGATAATATGATTTTTAAGAACAAAAAAGCATTAACAATGGAATTCATCATTAAGTGGCTATTAGCAATAACATTAACAGCTAGCTTTATTATTATAATAGGGAGGATCCTAAATGTTGTTAGGCCTAAATAAAAAAGCAATGATGATGAAATTTTTGATTAGCATTTGTCTCTTATTATTCTCCACTGTAGTGATTATAGGCATATGGAACGTAGGCATTTCACGAGCAGAAGACCCTGTCTCTGAGCTGTTATGCAGAAATTTTAATGCTGCAAGGACAAAAACAAAAGTAAAGGTGTTGGATTTCAATGTAATTAACACAGTTCCACGAACCTGCAAAACCCTTGAAAAAGAGGTGCCAAGCGAGGATTATCTGGAAAAAGAGGATAAAAGTTTACAGGCTGCTATGCTGGAGATGAGTGACCTGGCAGCGAGGTGCTGGTGGATGTGGCTGGAAGGCATAGAGGATGATATGTTCGGCACTAGATGGTTCGGAGATGACAAATGCTTCATATGCTATACCTTTGACATAAAAAAAGATGTAGACCCTTTCCAGGCTTCACTTTTTAAAAAATTCCTTGATGACAGGGTTTATATCACAGAAGACACCAGTGACATGTGCAATGTCAACGGTGGAGGATGGTGCAGGGAAAAGTGTGAGGATGATGAAAGGCAGATACCCTCCACCAGATGCCCAGAAGAAGAGATAGATGGAGAAATCAAGCAGCAGCTATGCTGCAACAAAAAAGTAGAATGCATAAACAAAGGCGGGATATGCGAGGACAAATGTGATAGCAATTACAAGGAATATCCAGGATGGTCATGCCGGGGAGGGGAAGGGGAAAAATGCTGTATTGAAAAAGAAGATTTTTTAACCTATACAGGCTATGTCCAAAGCTATATGGGGGAAGGTGCCATTATAGTGTCTGTTGATGAATTCCAGCCATCAAAAGAGACCTATGCCCTAAGCTTTATCTCAAAAACATCCAACTTTGGAGATTTAAGAAGATTCTTTGGAAACGATGTTCCCTACCCTGAAGATGCAGTTAACTTAATAATGGTATCAAAACTTAAAGATGTTGAAAAAATATGCTCTATTGAAGCTGACGTAAGCGGTGAATGATGAAAAACAAGAAAGGAGCCCTGGCTTTACCCTGGGAAAAGATAATCTGGTGGGCATTGTTATTCCTATTCTTCTTCTTCGTCTTATGGTTCTATGGGGGAATAGGCGAGCAGGCAAAAAACATGATGAAAAATATTTTTAATTTTTTCAAATGAAAAAAAAAGCACTTTTTGGTTTAAGTTCAGTAATTACATTTTCCATCTTGTCTATCTTTTTTATAATGGTCCTAGTAATATTCCTGTTCCCTGATGCTGTCTTGCCAAAAATGGCAGAAGTAAGCAAAAGCTTTGAAAATTTCCTTCCTGGAAAACACAGAACAGATATCCCTCAGGGCATGGGTGCTCCTGAAGAGATAGACGAGGTCTTTGACAGCCTTTATAATACCTTCATCAACGCCAGGGAAAGAGAGGATTGTTTCATGAACTATCTCCCATTAGACGTTGAAGACTATACAATAGAGCTGGAATATATTGAAGAAGAAAAAGGGCTGTATATGAGGCTTCTGAACGAAAAGCAGCAGCTTGTTTCTGACCATTTCGCAAACGATATAAAGCCATGCATCGCTCTGCCTAGTAAAAAAAAGGATGTAGCAAAGTATGCTCCCATCTATAAAGCAGATATCAAAAAGGGCAATAAACTGTCTTTCGGCGGTAAGACATATCATCTATTTCCAGACTACCCCAAATTATATGCAAAAGGCAAGGAAATGGCCTGTTTTTTCACAGATAGTAAAGTAATAGACCCTGAAAGCAAGGAGGTCTATGGAAATAATTTTTTATTGAATGGTTTTGATAATAGTAACATGGAAACAATGACCAAAGACAAAGACTGTGTTATGGCGCCCAAAGAGAATAGTAAATAAAAGGTCTCAAGGAGGATTCAAAATGTTAAAAAATAAAAAGGCAATTGAACTTTCATTAACAGTAGTTGTTGTAGCTGCCATACTTCTTATTACAGCTGTAGTACTATTATCCATCTTCTACAGCCTTATAGGAAAAGAGTCAAAACAGGCGCATGGCATAATAGGGGATTATGACAATGATCATATCCTTGACCTTGTTGACAAATGCCCATGCAATCCAGGATTAAGCGAATTCGGGGGATGTGCAAGTAAAGCCAAGCTAGACCTCTATAATGAAAACCCTTCTAATATTGATACCAGCTGCATAAGAAAAGATAAGGAAGAGGAAAATAAAGCAGAAGAAACAAAAAAACAATGAAAGGCAAAAAAGGCATAATGCTTGAATTTCTGGTAAGGACAATAATAGCTATCATATTCCTTAGTGGAGCCGTTGCCCTTGGAAAATCCTTCTTTAGGGTGTCAAGCCAGGCAGAGCAGAACTTTGATAGGTTCGTTAAAACGATCGAAGAGGCAGAAGAAGGGACAAGAAGCATGGAACTGATAATGGACCAAAAGACCATGATCCTGTATTTCGACAAAGGCTCTGATTATATAGGCTTTATTGAGCTTGAAAGCGCAATAAACAAGTTTTTCGGCCATGGGGATAGTATTGAATATGTAAAAAAGCCTGACAGATGCCCAAAAGAAGGAGCCTGCACCTGCTTATGCCTGAATAAGTTAGAGGAAGATAAGGAAATGCGCGACGAAATCATATTCCCCACAGATAAAGAGTACGACTCTATCAGGCACTACAGCTGCAGCAAAATCAAGAAATGTGTAAGTGTCAGCAAAGACAAAATTCTAAAACAAGGCATAACAAGCCCAAGCATAGGGCTAGTTAATATAGTCGACCATGTTTTCAAAGGCGGTTTTTTCATAGAAAGGATGGCCTTAAGCACAGGACCAAAAAAAGAAAGAAGGGACACGATCTACATACAAAACTATAAAGGCAATATAGGGATCTGTGAAAATGTTCCCTGTATTACAGAAGAGATGATAAAGCAAAGGCTCCCCTTAACCGATGAAGAATTCGTCAATGCTAAATTCATCTTTGAAAAAGGATGGATGATTGGCATAGACAATGATGGTGACAGCGTTTTAGAGGACTTTTACCATATAAAAGACATAAAAAAAGACCTGTTCGACAACTATTATTATGAATATGAGCAGGGTATTGGCCCTGAAAGCGCATTAAAGCCTGCCGATTTCCTTGATACGCTGACAGAAACCTCCCAGGAACAGACAGGTTTCCCAGGCATGGTTGAAGAGGGCTTAAAGCAGGATTTCGAATCCATGCTCATAAATTACGCAAAAGAAGGCAAGGCTGTCGAAATAGACTATGATATTAAAAGATCTGACATAAGGGACTTTGAACCTGAAACAAAGATGGACAAAGAAGGCAATGTTATTAATGTTGGAGTAAGCAGAAGCTGGTAACCTACCAAAAAGAATATAAACTATTTCTCCATTAAAAGGGATATGCACAAGATAAGGGTTTCTAAAAAAGGGCAGCTGTTATATAAATTTGGCATGGAGATACTGGTAGCCTCTATCATTGTTTTAACATTCCTTGGGGTTGCCTATAGCTATGGAAGCGGAGAAGCGATAGTAAAATTAAGGACCGCAAGAGACATAGCACTGACAATTGAAGAGATGTACCTCATCCCAAACGGGATCAATACATTTGTCAGATACCCTGAAGATGCTTCTAAATTTGACATAGTTGTGAAGGATGGCACAGTTAGCGTCTCTGCTGTAGGAAATGATGTCACAGAAGCTGTTTATGGTTTTGCTGCCAGCACAAACCATCCTCCCTTATCTGTTGTGATAAAAAAGCCAAAAGAGCTTTACATAGGAAAGATAAGCAGCAGGATAATAATCAGCGATAAAAAACCTGATCTAAAAGAGCTCAGATGCCCTGAAATAAAGGCAAGGTCAGAGATAAGGAATATTCTCATCGACTCTGGCCTTGATGAAAGCGAAGATATAGAAAAGGCAAAGCTCTCAAATTATATTGCATCCTCTCTGATCTATAATCTAAAAAAAGACTTCAATGCAGAGCATGCCAGAAACCAGGATGAGAACGATATAGCAAACAATCCGTTAGCTTTAGTCAAAGCTGAAATAGACAAAAAGGTAGAAAATGCAGACGCAGTAATAAGGATCAGGATTGGTGAAAACCAGGATAAAAGCAATAACATAAAGGTATATTTCTCACCAGATTCAGCAAAAAAAGATGAGATAAAAGCGCTTGGCTGTATAATGTTAAACAATTTGGTCAAAGATGAAGCCCTGGATAAAATCACAGGCACAGCCATAATCCCTGAAAAAAACGAGCCGATATTGAACAATGATAAGATATCCATGGTAATAGAGGTAGGCAATTACCTCAACCCAGACAGCCTTGATATGCTAAAAGATGCCAATGCAATAAGAGCTATAAGCTCATCAGTATATGAAACAATAAAACCGCAAAAAGATGAAGAAACTAAATAAAAGAGCAATAGCAGGATATACCCCTGACACAGCCATATTTCGCATGGTTTTTTGCATTGTTATATCCTTCGGAATGGTCTTCTTTATGATAGCTATCTACAGTCATGTAGAATCAACTGCAAGGATCCCTAATGGCATTGAGGAATTCTCTGCTATTGAAAGGTTCATGTCTGACGAATGTTTTGCCTTGGATTACATCAATCAGCCCAGGGTATTAGACTGGCAGAGATTTACAAAAGAGAACCTCCATTCATGTTACAGTGTTAGTAATAAGAGCAAAAAAATAGCGTTCACCTTAGAGCTTAAAATTCCGGACATCCCTAAAAAAGAGATAAAAACCCGGAACTGGAATGATGCCATGGGCCCTAAGATAATAAAAAATCCAATTGACACTAAGGTCTATTACGGCAATGAGATAAAAGATGGAAAACTAACGATAAGTGAGCAGAATGTACAGGTTATTTAAGTCAAAAAAAGGGATAGGGACAGATGATGTTTTCCCATTGATATATACCATTATTGCTTTTGTATTCATTATACTCTTCTTAAATATTAGTACTGTAAGCAAGATAAAAGAGGATAAGGCAAATATTGAAAGCAGGCTAAATAATATCAAAGCAGAACAAAAACTGCTGGATTTTCTAGAATCCGAGGTAAAAGCGGGAGAAAAAACAATTACTATCTCTGACCTCATAGTTCTGTCAGTTAATGAGGATAACTATGACAAGCTTACTGTAAAGCTTAATGAACAGTTAAAAGACGCATATTATACGATGAGAATATTTGACGAAAACAAGCGTCAGGCTGTCGACAAAGGAGAAAAAATCTTCTGGAGCATGGAGTCAAGAGGGTTAAAAGAACAGATAAGTTCTGGAGAAGACATAACATCTGATGATGCTGGCTACTCCAGCATAATCCTTCCAAATCCAGATAAAAACCTTCCGCTGGTTGGAATAGAATTTGTATATGGCAAAGGAAAAAAATTAGATGAGGGGGATGAAGAGTCTAAGACCCTCAGAGAACTTGGAAAATCAAGTGGCCCATAATGAACCTGAACAAAACTACAAAAATTGAAAAATATTGTCGGTTTAGAAATCCTAAAAGGATTTCTAAAAAAGCAATGGTGCTGTATTATCCAACGATAATCGGCCTTGTAGCGGCCCTGGCCATATTCTACGGGCTAAGCTGGTATAAAAACATGCCACAGAACATAGAGTTTATCGGCCAGGTTTCCTTAGACTCCTACAGGGAAACGCAAAACTCATTCAGGGATATGCATTATGTTAAACAGTCCGCCAAATACTCCTCCTATGATGCGCTCTATCCATTTGCAGAAAACGGCGCCTATTTCAACGATTCCGGATGCGGGTATTACAACCACCAGTCAGAAAGGTACACCCTCTGGGAAAGTTCAGCCATCTCTCCTGAAACACAGCTGATAGAAGAAAAATACTGCTATCCCGAAGAAAGGGAGCTGGCAATAAACCTTGGCCTTTTCCTTAACAAACAGCTAAACAGATACCTTGAAAGATACCCCTCTTCTATAATACCCTTAGACAACTACGATTTCAGCTTCAATGAAAACGAAAACACCACAGAGATAATAGGGACAGCATCGCAAAACATCATATCATCTGAAAAGCAGTACTCAGTCTACTCTATAAAGCCCTCCTTTACATATGAGATAAGCTATAACTTCATAAAAAGGTTCAATGTATCTGTTGAAAAAGCAAAAGAGATAAGGGAAAACATCATAGTGTGCCTTAAAGACGGAAGCAACAGCCTTGATGATGAAGACCTGACAGCATGCAGCGAAAAACAAAGGCTAATGCAGGAGATAGAAGGCATAGAAAGCTATGAGATAACCCCTGTCCTTCCCCTAATGGATGCCCCTCGTATCCCTGGCCAGGACTCACCTTCATACCTTAACAAGCTCTATACCATATTATTCAGCATAAAAGATGATTCGTTCAAAAGCCCCTACTCAGATGAAAAACTAGTAATAAAATCAGGGATAAGCCTTACAGACAAATTCCCCCCACCTCCTACAGTGATAAGCGGGGTAGAGACAAGAACGTATGATGGAGAGGACATAACCTTCCTTATCTGGGATAAGAACTACGCCTCTGACACTGAAAGCTACGAGATATATTACCTAAAGATAGAAGACAAGCTAGGCGGAGGAGAGATACCTGAAAACCCACCAACAGATATAGGCAAGATGAGCAGGATAATTCCAGAAGAGACAGCAGCTGTAGGAAACGAAATAGAATGGGAGATAGATTATACAGCTTTAGAAAAAGGCTGGAAATACTATTTCTACATCAGGGCTAAAGACGACGCTGGCAATTATGCAGAAAACATAGACATAGAGCCTACAAGACTTATAATCTAAGCGGGCTTCATCCATAAAATCCTTAGGGGTTGCCATCGGCTCGCTCGGAGCAGTCATTTTTTTAAGAGCGGTCCCTCCCCGTAAGGGGCATCACCCTCCGCTGAGGATGTGCAGGGGAATGCATCGCTCACAAAATGATGGCAACCTTCATTTTATGGATGAAGCCAATCTAAGCTATAAAAACAATATATTCAAAAACACAAAACTATATAAATGCCCTCCAGATACTCAAAAGAATGATAAAAATACCTCTCTCTCAGATTATTGAAAAGATAAGGGAAAAATCCGGCCTAAGTGAAGAGGAGATCAATTCTAAGATAAAGCAGAAAACAGAGCAGCTATCAGGCCTTGTCTCCCAGGAAGGTGCCGCCCATATCATCGCCAACGAATTAGGCATAAAACTGCTTGAAGAATCCCATGGAAAGCTCCAGATAAAGAATATCTTGGCAGGCATGCGTGACGTAGAGACAGTAGGGAAGGTCCAGCAGATATCCCAGATAACAGATTTTCAGAGGCAGGATGGAAGCGCAGGCCAGGTAGCCAATATGGTGATAGCAGACGAGACAGGCTCGATAAGGGTTGTCATGTGGGGCGCCCAGACAGGAATACTAAAAGACCTGAAAGAGAACGACACAGTAAAAATAACAGCCGGCTATACAAGAGAAAACAACAACCGTACAGAGATCCATCTTAATGAAAAGAGCAATGTAGAGATCAATCCAGAAGGTGAAACATTAGGTGAGGTAAAGGAATATTCATCTGCAAGAAAAAAGATCAGCGAGCTAAAGGAAAATGACAATGATGTAGAGCTGTTAGGGACGATCCTCCAGGTATTCGAGCCAAGGTTCTTCGAAGTCTGCCCTCAATGCAACAAGAGGGTAAGGCAGCGTGATGATGGTTTTTTCTGTGAGAAGCATAATATAGTTAGCCCTGAATATTCATACGTCCTTAATGCGATAATAGACGACAGCTCAGAAACAATTAGAGCAGTTTTTTTCAGGAAACAGGTAGAAGACCTTCTTGAGATGGACCAGCAGAAGATACTTGAATACAGGAACAGCCCTGAAAGGTTCGAGGAAGTTAAGAACGACCTTCTTGGAAACATAATAAAGATAATAGGCAGGACAAACAAAAACGAGCTTTTTGACAGGCTGGAATTTGTTACAAGGCTTGTTTTTCCAAAGCCAGACCCCAAAGAAGAGATTGAAAGGCTGAAAAAAGAATCAGGCACCCATGAGACGCAGGATGATGCTACTCCAGGCAAAACAGAAGATGTTCCAGAAAGCTCAAGCGTCCCTCAAGAGGAAGAGAGTAAGGTAACTGAAGAAACGATCTCAGAACAAGGGGCAGAAGAGCCCTCCAAAAAGCTGCCGGGTTATGAAGACCTGTAATCCTTAAACAAACATAAAGATGCTATTCAAGACGCACATAGCTTTCAGTTTTCTTATAGGTCTGTATCTAATAGATTTCCTGAAGATAAAGAGCCAGATCCTGTTCATGCTCATCCTGTTGTTCTTCTCAGTCTTCCCTGACATCGACAACCCCTCTTCCAGGACATTCAAGAGATTAAAGCCCTTTTCCTACCCTGCTGCCCTGTTAGGCCATAGGAACATCCTTCATACTGTATATTTTCCGGCTGCAGTAGCCTTAACCCTATTTGTCCTAAACCTAAAGCTGCTAAGCCTAGCAGCGCTGGCAGGCTACTCCCTGCACCTTATCCTGGACATGCTCACAAAGAAAGGGATCTCCCCCTTATACCCATTGACCAAAAAAAGGATCAGAGGTTTTATCAGGGTTGGCTCAATAACAGAAAAGATAATTTTTATTTTACTGGTTGTTTTGATAATATATAAGTTGGTTTCAATATAGTCACCTCAGATGCACCTCCACAATATCATCATCATCCAGCTTGTGCTTCAGCCCTGCCCTCATGGCGTTAAACTTCGCAGATTTCCCCCACACCCTTGCAAAGCTGAATTTCCTTATGAAATCCTTATGTATATGCTCAGCCATGTCCTCTATTGCTGCCCCTTTCCTTAGGCATACAGGCTCATCCTTCTTCGCCCTTTTTCCCGGCTCTTTCGTATATATCTTTATAAGGTCCAGGTTTTTCCATATCTCATCCTTCAGCCTTTTTATGTCGCTCTCTTTGAAAGGCGATATAGATACCTTCTCAATCTGGTAGTACTTGCACAGTTCCCGGTATGCCTTATCTTCATCCACACCCTCTCTCTTGTTTATTACTATAAGAGCATTAAGCCTTACCCAGGACTCCTCCTTCCCGGCAACAGACTCATTCAGGGCTATCTTAGACCTGTCAAGCTCCCTGAAAAGGAAGTCTATACTTCCAGTATCGGTAAAAACGACCACAAGGTCTGCCTGGCGTATGATTGACATGAACTGCGGTCCTCTTTCACTCTCAGAATACCCTTCAAAGATAGATGGTACCTCCACTGTCTGCAGCTTCAATCCCTTGTACTTCATTATCCCGACTTCTGGCTTCTTTGTCGTAAACTCATACTCTGCAACCTTGACCTTTGAATTGGTAAGCTTATTCAGCAGAAGGCTTTTCCCTGAATTTGGCGGCCCTATTATGCAGATTGTCGCTGCCCCCTCTTTCTTTATAGATATGGTCTTGCCTTTTGCCCTCTTCTCCAGGTCCCTTTTCTTCTTCTCCTTTAGCCTTGCCAGCTTGGTCTTTATCTCCTGCCTTAATTTCTCGGCCCCCTTATGTGTAGGGGCGGTAGAAAGCATCTTCTGGAGAGCAGACATCTTCTCTTCCAGAGTATCAGCTTTATTATACTCCTGCTCAGCCATTGCATACTCGACTGTAACGTTAGTTGGCATTTTTCATAGTCTCAAAAACCCTGTCCGCCTGCAGCATAAAGGTCTCCAGCCTGGCCTCTATCACCTGAGGGAAAAGGTTGCCGTCTGTCTCGACAGCAAGGAACGGCAGTTCCCCCAGCATCGGATATCTTCCCTTCAGCCTTGCATCACCTGTTGCCCTTGCCTTATCATTAAGATTCATGCTTCTGGTTAATATAGCTTCTGCAATCCTTGACGGCATGCAGCTGAACGGCCCTATGCTTATGACGCCGCAGCAGTTATGCGACAATATCTCTCTTAGGCCAAGCCCTATGGTCAATCCTGCCTCCCCCATGAGCTGCTTTGAAAGCAAACCCTCGCTATGCCCTATTGTCTTTTCAATATCAACAAGGTCATAGAATAAAAGCCCTGACTTTGCCAATATAGTCTTAATCTTTTTCTCAATTCTTCTCATAGGAATCCCCCTAAGGCCGACCTCCATCCTCTCCTTAAGAGAGAGCTTAACATCAGTCATCTTATTCCTGACAGTAAAGTCAGTGTAATAGATATACTCTGATATTGGGGCTATTCTCAATATAAAGCCCTTCTCTGCAAGCTTATTGACAAGGTTGACCCTTGAGAAATAATCCCTCCTTACATATATCTCCCCTATAAGGGCTATATACTTTGCATTGCTTATCGGCTTTTTTAGCTTAATCTCCCTCAGTTCAATGGCAATATCCTTCAGTAAAGGGTAAAGGCCTACCCTGCCGTTCCTTAGGTAATCAATAACCCTTGCCCACTGCGTACCAAACTGCTTCATTGCCTGGTTCTTGTCAGAGGCCAGAACATTAAGCGTATTTTTTATATCCTCAAAAGCGTCAGAGAGGATGATAGACCTCCATGCAGATAAGGCAAACTTATGCCCAAAGCCTGCATAGGACTTCTCATCGTTCAAAGAAAGTATTGCCGTATTTTCGATCCTGTTCTTCCTGATAAGGTTCTTCATGAAAACAGCATACTGCCCCTGCCTGCACGGACCATGCCCCTGCGGCATAAAATAGACAGTTATCTTATTATCCTTATTATTATTTTTAACATGGTCTATCATTGCTCCTGTCGTCAATATCAAAGGCAGGCACTCCTTGCAGCTTGTGCTCCCTCTTCCTGTCTTCAATATGCCATAATCCGCAGGTTTTAGGGGCACAGAATGGATCCCCATCGATTCGAAAGCCTTTGAAAATGCCTCTGTGCCAAGGTCCCCCATAGAGGGTATCACCAGGTTAACCTTGGGGTCCTCCATCCTGTATCTCCTGCCGGAGGAATCAACAACAGAATAGCCCTTCTTGCCATAAACAACCTCTGTCGCTTTAAAACCATTACCCTCCTCTTTTATCTCCCCCCCTTCCCTCAGCCGGACATAGCTCCTTATGATGTCGGTAGCAGCCTCTATCCTGGTGTTTATCCCTGCATCAGCTGAATGGGAGTCCAGTTCCAGGGTCAAAGAGGGCTTTATCCCCATGATATCCCGGAAATAGCCGACAATAAAAGAGTCAGGTCCGCAGCTGAAGTTGGTTATATACACGCCGAACAGCTTCTTGTTTTTCTTGACGATCTTTGCAGCCTTCAGCAGCATAGACCCCATGCCCCAGTACATATGCTCATAATTCTCCTCTTCCCAGTACGGAAGGAAGTCAAAAGGTATTACAGTGATGCCTCGCGTAGTTATCTTCTTAGGTATGCCAAGGTTGGCCTCTTTTGCAAAAGCGTTATACGGCCTACCGAACAGTACAACGGCAAAATCCTCATCACCCAGCTCTGCCAATATTTTTTTTCCTGTCTCCTTGAACTCGTCCATCATCTCCTTCTGCTTTCTGCATGCGAAGACGTAGGCCTCTTTTGCCTTTCTGGCCCCGCATCCAAGTTCCCCTGCAAGCCTAACAAAGCTGTTAATCTCATCCTCAAAGCCTTTCCTGAAGTCAAGCACCGGCGTCAGTATCTTAGGCAGCCTGTTGAATTTAAACGCGCTTTTAAGGCAATACGGCTCGCTCTGCAGGATGTTGCATGTTTTTTTGTATAACTCATCACCCTGGACAGAAAGCTGCCTTATATGGGGAAGGAATATATAATCCAGATCTTTCTCTATCAGGTCCTGGAAAAGGCCGTGCGCTATCTCAGAGGGATAGCAGAAAGCTGCCCCCCTTTTATCAACACCTTCTTTCTTGACATCCTTAGATAAGACGACCTCAAAACCAAGCCTTGTAAAGAAATTATGGTAAAGCGGGTAGAAGGTATTCACAAGAAATGACCTGTTTATTCCTATGCGCCTGCATTTTTCCTTTGGCTTTACCTTAGCATACTTCTCAAAAACAAGCTTCTGCCTTAGCTCAACATAATCCTTTCCTTCTTTCGTAATATTCTGCCTGAGGTTATAATACTTATTGCATGCTCCTCCGAACGGATAGCTTCTTCCGTTAACCTTAATCATGTTTATTTCGCATCCCCTGTCGCATTTCTCTTCCCCTCCTCTGCATCTGAAGCTCTTTCCATACTCTACCCCCCTCCCGGAAAGCTCATCAAGGCTGAATTCCTGCCTTTTTGTAAGGCCAAGCTTCAGCCTCTTCTTGACCTCCAGGGCAACCCCGAAAGCCCCCATCAGTCCTGGATCAGGGGGAACAACTATCCTTTTTCCTATCAGGGCAGACATCGCGACAGGGACCGCCTTATTATAGCATACCCCTCCCTGCATAAAGATCTTCTTCCCTGAAGGCCTATTTCCCTTTACCCTGTTTGCATAGTTCATGCAGATTGAATATACAAGCCCTGCTGTTATGTCCTCTATTGGGATACCCTCATGTGATGCGTTCTTTATATCTGAGGATATAAATGCCGCGCACTGGTCATTAAAATTAGGCGGTTTTCCTGCCATTAGCGCAATATCTCCTATATCCGCAACATCGATGCCTAATGTCTCCTTTGCGCTTTCCTCTAGGAATGACCCTGTTCCTGCTGAACATGCCTCGTTCATCGCATAGTCAGAAGGGACAGAATTGGTTATGTATGTGTATTTGGCATCCTGCCCCCCTATCTCAAATATAGTATCGACATCCTTATCAAAATAAACAGCCGCATTCGCATGCGCTATTATCTCATTGACGATATTGCCAGTCAATGCATGCAGGCCGGCAATCTGCCTCCCGCTGCCACATACGCCTATCCCTATTATGTCAGGCTTGGCCTTTATCTGCTTTGCCAGCTCCCCATAGCACCTCCTGCTTGCTCCGACAGGGTCGCCGTCTGTCCTGAGGTAGACAGAGCCAAGTATGGAATCATCCCTCATCCTAAGAAGCACGACCTTCGTCGTTGTCGATCCGACATCAAGGCCGACAATGCATTCATCCCCTTCCTTTGCAATCCCCCTCTTCTCACTCTTAAAATCTACCGCATTATGGCCGCCTAAAGCAGGATGGAAACTAAAGTTTGATACACCTCTCTTAAAAATTTCCTCAGGTAGCTTATTCCCGTTATCAAGCGCCCATAAAGCCGTGCCTAAGGCCTCAAAATACCTTGCCTCTTCAGGGATAAAGATTCCCGATAATTCCTTCTTCAGAAAATCGACCACTACCGAGTTCTGTGAAACCCCCCCTACCAGGACCACATCCTTTGCATTGACATTAATCAGCAGCTCAAGTATCTTGTCTGCAATCATCTTGCACAGCCCTGAAACGACATTCGCCTTGCTCTCCCCCTTGTTTAATGCGTGCGTGCAGTCGCTCTTGCAGAATACAGAGCATCTTCCTGATATCTTATGCGGCTTTCCCTTCTTAGCCAGCTCCACGGCGCCTTCAGCGTCAAGGTCCATCCTTCTTATCTGCTGCAGGAAGAACTCGCCTGTCCCTGAAGCGCATTTATTTCCTGTCTTGACATTGGCTATCTTCCCTTCCTTATCAAGGATATAAGCCATGAATGTCTCTCCGCCGGCTGAAATGACCGCATCAAAGCTTTTTTTTCCCCTGTTGATAAAATTTAATGCCAGTTCTGTCGCCTCTGGCTCTGAGATTGATGCGATATTGACAAACTGCCTGAATTTCCTTCCTGTAAGGGCAATTGAATCGTACTCTCTATCGTGTATCTGCTTCAGCCTTTCTGTTAAAGCCTTCTTGGGGTTGCCTTCATGATTCCTCAGAAAGATCTCCTTTATCTTTATGTCAGGCCCGGATTTTATAACCTCTACGGTGCTTACAGTGGAAGCTCCAAGGCATATCCCCAAAGATTTCATAAGTAGCTGTGTTCAAGCCCTATTTAAAAATTTTTTCTTGAAAATAGCAAGATTTTTATATTAGTGAACCCCCTGTTAAAGTACAAAGAGGTGTTCAAGTGCAGTATCTGGAAGGATTATTAAAGATTGCCAACCTGATTTTGGCATGCATAGCAGGAATAATAGGAATAAGCCTTATCAATGTATCTAAGATAAAAAAAGAGCTAAATGCCTGGGTTTTCCTGATAATGGCCCTTATATTCTTTGCAATCCAGGAAATTCTTGGAGCTCTCAGGGCTTTCCTGATATTTGAGAGCCCCTACCTGACCCATATCATCCCTACTGTTATACTGGCCTTCCTGATAGTGGCCTTATTAAAACAATTAAGTATTCACAAAGGATTTTAAAATGGTTGAAACATTAGCTTATTGCCTTGGAAGAGTAGCCCCTTATTATAATCTTGTCCTTGTCATTATAGCCACGTTCCTCTTTCTTAAGTTGTTCAAGACCCATAATAAAAAGACCTATATCAAGCCATGGGAGCTTTTATTTGCTGCGGTTCTGGTATACGTAGGTGAAGAAGTCATAACAGTCCTGGACATGGCCGGCCTGATTTCTGCTCCGAAACTGGTTTTTCCCTTGCTTGAAACAGTGATTATAACCCTGTTTATTTATGCCCTGTTACTGCAGAAAGAGCATACAAAAAAATGAATATCTTAAGACAAAACCTGTTTTTGAGGAACAAAAAGGCTTTATCCCCGTTGATAGCCACGTTATTATTAGTTGTTTTTGCTTTGGTCATAGGTACGATTACCATGAACTGGGGTCGGCTGTACATAGAAAAGATAAAGACCGAACCGCAGGCGGCAGAGGCTGTTGACAGCGCGGTTATAATAAGCATCAAAGACATCAACACGCCGTTAAAAGAGCTGCAGCTTCAGCACATAACCGGCAGGATAACAGAAAAGGAGTATATTGAAAAGGAAAATGTCCTGCTTAATAATCTTAATGATTAATCTTCTCTAAGATAGACACAATATTCCATAATTGAGGTCTTGTATATGACTCAAGATTAGGGTCATTTGATATCTCATCGAGTTCGTTCAGGGCCTTGTTTGTCTTAATGGAAATTTCTGTATTATCTTCAAGGATACTGATTATATGATCTATCCTGCTTTTGACATTCTTTGCTATGTTTGAATCTTCCGCAAATTCACGAAGTTTTTCAATTGCCTCATCTATCAACGGGTTAGAACTCATCTTATCCTTATTCCTTTATGCTTTTCGAAACTTCTTCCTGTATTTTTTTTGCCTTTTCCCTTATCTGGTCTTCCTGTTTTTCAAGGGCCTTTATCCTGATCTGGGCGGATTCCTTCCTGGATTCCAGGTCTTTTTTTAAGTCCTCTTTGCCTGCTGCCACCATTATGTTCCCTATTATCTTATAAGCCTCTTTTGTTGACTCAAGCTCCTTTAATGCAGACTCTGTCTCTATAGACTGTGACTGGAACTGCTGTTTCTGGATCAGAATATTCTGCAGGCTTTGCTCGTATAACTGCAGTTGCGATATCTTCTGCTCTGTCTCCTTTGAAAGTCCAGCCATTTTTACCGTGCCTTTACCTTTGTTATGACGCTTCTTGGCTTAAACAGTATCTTGCTCCCGCAGTAAGGGCACCTTACCTTTTTTCTCAGGTAATCCTGTGATACTTTCTTGTTGCAGTCAAAACATCTGTATTCGACCATTTTATTCTACCTATTCCTCTTCAAGATTATCTGTTTCCTGCCTGGTGGAATCAGGGGTCATGCTTATCTCGCCAGGGGAGATATTTTCAATTTTGTTCCCGCCAACGGCTTTTTTGGACAAGGTATAAGCCCTGCCGGAAAACTTGACTCCGCATTTTCTGCAGCCCCATATCCCTGCAGCTATCCTTTTTACCTTCTGTGCTGAACAATAAGGGCACTTCTGCCTCTTTCTCTGCTCATGCTCTATTTTTGCAAACCTTTCCTTTATCCTTCTTCCGTACCTGGCTCCAAACCTTTTGACAGAGCCGGATTTCTCTTCTTTTGCCATTTTAGTCTACAGGAAGGAGTAACCATTTATAAAGTTAACTCATTCCGGCCAATATTCCTTAATTTACACCGCTATGCTAAGTTTGTGCTATTTCACTTTGCTCAATAGCACGAACGCCCCTGTATTATAAAATGGGGCTACCCGGACTTTCAGCCCCAATATCAGGATATTATGGGATTTTGAACCGGGGTCGTCTGGTCCCAAACCAGAAAGGATATTCCAAGCTACCCCATAGCATAATGTCATATAACCGCTGTTATATAATCCCATTCTAGGGGTATTGTTTAGATTGTAGATAGCCCTCGCTTTTTAAAACTATCGAAAAATGAAAAACCTGTCCTGAATTCTCCATTATTTCCAACAGCTTTATAAACAATCCCCGCCCTCTTCAGGCTAATATGTCATTGACAGAGCAGCAAAAGCACAAATTGAAGAAATTTATCAAGGATTTAAGTAGACATAGGGGTAGGCATACAGAGCTTGTTTCTGTCTATATCCCGCAGGACTATGACATCAACAAGATAATACAGCACTTATCGCAGGAAAGCGGTACAGCCACAAACATAAAAGACGCTACCACAAGGAAGAACGTCATAAGCGCTTTGGAAAAGATGATCCAGCACTTAAGGCTTTTCAAAAAAACCCCTGAGCATGGTCTGGCTGCATTCTCAGGCAATATAGCTGCGCAGCAGGGAAAGCAGGATTTCAATGTATGGAGCATCGAGCCTCCTGTTCCTTTAAAAACAAGGATCTACATGTGCGACAAGACCTTTGTCCTTGACATCCTTGAGGACATGCTTGAGACAAAAGAGGTCTACGGCCTTATCGTCATGGACAGGAGGGATGCAGACATCGCCTATCTCAAGGGAAAGACGATAATCCCCCTGCAGAAGACCCATTCAGAGGTCCCCGGAAAGATAAAGGCGGGCGGCCAAAGCGCTAAAAGGTACGCAAAAAACACAGAGCTGGCTGCAAAAGCGCACTACAAGAAAGTTGCAGAGTATGTCAAGGAGCAGTTTTTAGAGAATAAAAACCTTAAAGGAATCATTGTTGGTGGTCCTGGCCCTACAAAATATGACTTTGTGGAAGGCGGCTTTATAACGAACGAATTGAGGAAAAAGGTAATAGCGATAAAAGACCTTAGTTATACCGGAGAGTTCGGCCTTCAGGAACTCCTTGACAAGTCAGAGGATGTCCTGATGGAAGAGGATGTCATGGAAGAAAAAAAGGTAATGGGAAAATTCTTTGATGCGCTTGCTAAAAATCCGGGGATGACAGCTTACGGAGAAAAAGAGGTGATGCAAAGCCTGAAGAACGGAGCTGTTGACGTTCTCCTGTTGTCAGAGGATCTGGAGGAGGAAAAGATAGACGAGTTCGAGAAAGAAGCATCCCAGGTAGGCACTGATGTCAGAATCATATCGACAGAAACAAGGGAAGGTGTCCAGTTGAGGGACATAGGCAAGGTAGCTGCTATCCTGAGGTATGAGGTTCAATAAAATTTATTAACCGATTGATAATTCTTTATTCCATGCTAAAACAGGCCATTGACGAACTATACCACGAATTTCCCTATTCTTATTCATTAGGATACTCAGCAAAATTCAGGCCTTACAGGGCAAATGTCAGGCTAAGCTCTGATAATGTCCATTTCAGCCTCTCAAAAAAATGGAAGACAGTAAGCCGGGAGATACAGATAGGCCTGATACAGGAATTATTGTTAAAGATTATGAAAAAAAGGTTAAATCCAATAACAAAAAACACCCAGAACATGGACCTTTACAACATCTTCATGAGAAAAGTCCATATTGCCGCTCCAAAGACTGACGTTGATCCTATTTTAGAGCAGAGCTTTGACAGGGTCAATAAAGCCTATTTCCATGGTCTTCTTGATAAGACAAACCTCAAGTGGGCAAATACCTCATTGTCAAGACTCGGCTCTTACGAGTACGGCACAGACACTATCTGCATCAGCAGGATCCTGGAAGATGCAGATGATGCCATACTTGACTACATAATGTACCACGAGATGCTTCACAAGAAATACAAGTTCATTAAAAGGGGAAGCAGAAGCTACCATCACACCTCTGAATTCAAGAGAAAGGAAAAGGAGTTTGAAAACAGTAAAGTTATAGAAAAAAGGCTAAGGAATCTTTTAATCAAAAAAAGGTTTTCTCTGAGGAATATGCTCTCGAGGTCAGGATTTCTGTAATTCTAAGATTCCCTGCCAATAAATACATCTACTAAAAGATAAATAAGTACAAATCAAAGAAAAAAAAGAAATAGACAATAACTAACTAAAACCTAGGTTTAAAGCCGCCTCTTCTTCCGCCGCCTGACCTTGGTTTCCTGTGCTTCTGGTAGCACTCCCTGCAGTAAACAGGCCTTCCCTCTGTTGGTTTAAAAGGAACCTCACACTCATTACCGCAGTCTGCACATGTTGCCTTGTGCATCTCCCTTTCTCCAAAACTGTTTTCAAATCCCATCTTATATGTTCACCTTTTAGTTTAGTTATACTTCAAACTCGCTCAGAATTTGAATTCTCTGTATACTAATACGATGGGAGTTATTATGGGTATTTA
>JAHWHQ010000022.1 GCA_019323195.1 Candidatus Woesearchaeota archaeon
AGAAGTATGGTTCTGCAAGAGATCAAGCCAAACAATATAGGCTAACTTTATTCTGCGACTAAGAATGTTATTAATCCATACCACCAGTCTATAGCGGTCAAAGAGCGGTGACTGGTGGTTCTTGATTGAAAAAAGTAAAGTTCCAAGATTTGTCTTAGCTTCAGTATCTGATTTTTTTAGGATTTCTTTTCCAAAAACCAAAAACTATAAATATAACATATATACTTCTATAGGTATAATCTTATATATTTAGAGATATAATCATGTTATTCACAAAAACACAGATAAAAATCCTGAAACTGCTATGTTCAACTCTAACAAGATCTTATAGCATTAGGTCTATTTCACAGATTATTGGACAAAGCTATCCCCTTACCTATCACTCAACAAAGGACCTGATAAAAAAAGGCTTTATAATAGAGGATGAGCACAGGTTATTAAGCTTAAATTATAAGTCTAACTTCCAGGATTTGGCTTACATAGAGTCATTAAGGGCAGAGGAATTCTTAAGGAAACATAAGGACATAATGGTTTTTGTTGATGAGCTTATAGGAAAAATGGAAGGCTTCTTTGCACTTCTTGTATTTGGGTCCTATGCAGATGGAAAAGAAACAAGAAATTCAGATGTGGATATTCTGATGATAATTGAAAAGACAGAGGATGCAGATAAAGAAGAAAGATTCTTAAGCAGGATAGCAGATCTTTATCTAAAAAGAAACCACCCTATTGTTATTGGAAAGGAAAGCGTGAAGGAGATGATTAGGGAAAGGGATAAACTGAATGTTATAAACGAAACACTTAATAAACATATCATCTTTTTTGGGGCTGATGATTATTACAGGCTGGTGAAGGAAAGATAAAATGCTTGATGACACAAAAATTGAAAGGATAAGAAAATTGGTTCCTGAATTATTGAATGAAGGTCTGATAAAAAAGAGCAATGAATACAAAAAACTCACACAATTTTTCATTGGAAATGCACAGGATTCATTGAATTCTGCTAAACTGTTATTTGAGGTTTCTACCAATAATAAATTAATGGAATTGACCGGCTTTAGGGATTTTAAAGGTTATTTATGGGCAATTAATGCTTCTTATTACTCTATGTATTATATGGCAAATGCTTTATTGGCTTCTGAGGGAATTAAGATAGCTTCAGGAACCGGGGTTCACAAGATAACTTTTAATACATTTACCTATTATTTTTATTTAACAGGGAAAATAACTAAAAACTACATAGAGGAATTTTTGGAGGCACAGAAAGATTCAGAGGAATTATTGGGCAAGGAAGAGATTGTAAAAGCGGCAGATATTAAAGCAAAAAAGTTAATAGATGATTTAGCCAGTGAAAGAAGAAAAAGAAGCGTATTTACTTATGAACTTAAGAGTACAAGAATAGAGGCAAAGGCAAAGACCTCTATTGAAAGAGCACAGGGTTTTATTGCAGAAATAATGAAAATGTTAAAATAAGAGAAAGACAAAAGAAAAGCATAATAATAGTTTGTCTTTCTGTATTTAATAGCAGCTATTTATTATACTTTATTTTTGTCTGCTATTAAAATAATGGTAAAGATTAAATAATAGATTGAAATATTTTAGAGTTATATAAAAATCTAGGAGGAAAAATTATGAATAAAATAAGCCAGACATTCAGGAAATTGAAAAATAAGAAGGAAAAAGCGCTGGTACCTTTTACAGTTATAGGTGACCCTGATTATAACACCAGCCTTGAGATTGTAAAGATATTGAGCCAACATGCGGATATGCTAGAGCTGGGTTTATAAGTAAAGCAATAGCTTGCTTAGCCAAGTGCTTTTAGCGATCCTATAGCAGACGGGCCTACTATACAGGCTGCTGATGTAAGGGCATTGAAAAAAGGGATGAATACTGATAAGTGCTTCCAGTTCATAAAGGAAGTAAGGAAGTTTACAGACATCCCTATAGGGCTTTTGGTCTATTCCAACCTGATCTACCAAAGGGGGATAAGAAAATTCTTCCAGGACTGCAGGGCGATAGGCGTTACCTCTGTTCTGGCAGCTGATGTCCCTGTTGAAGAGGCGGATGATTATATCAAAGAGGCAAGAGAAAATAATGTTGATACTGTTTTTATAGTAAGCCCACTGACAGACAATAAAAGGCTTGGATTAATACTAAAAAAGTGCAGGGGATTTGTTTATATTGTCTCTAGATTAGGGGTTACAGGGGCGAGGGAGGAGATGGCAGAAAGCACATTAGGGCTGATAAAAAGGGTAAGGAAGAATACAAAGCTGCCATTGTGCGTGGGTTTCGGCATATCAAAGCCAGAGCATGTCAGGGCAGTGTGCAAGGCAGGGGCAGACGGCGCTATTGTTGGCAGCGCATTGGTCAAAATAATAGAAAAAAATCTAGGGAATAAGAATGAGATGCTTGGGAAGATTAAGGAATATGTAGAATCCTTAAAGCAGGCAACAAAGGACTGAGTATTGGATACTATGAAAGGTGCTATCAGAACGGTTATATTCTTGGTTGTTATGCTATTTTTTGCTGCTTCAATATATGCAGCCTGCGATGTTACGGATACGCTCAATAAAACAGCGGCTAAGACTTATACTGTTAACGGGAACGATTATGAGATCAAATTTTATTCTCTTAAAAATGTTTCCGGAGACCTTGTTGTTAAGCTTAAGGTCAACGGGGAATATACCGGTGATATGGAAGAGAATATGAAATATACCTTTGATGACCTGTCTGAGATAAGGGTGTTAGACATATTACCTGGATCTGTCTCTCTTAATGACCTAACCCAGATATGCTTCAATTCAGGATTATCATGCGCTGACTGCGGAACATGCTCTTCTATCAAGGATTGCGAGGATAATAACCCATGCACGATAGATGAATGCGACGGAGACCCGCTGGAATGCAAGCATAAGCTCATCCTGTGGTGCAGGGATGATGACGGATGCTGCCCTGAATCAAGATGCACAGAGGAGAATGATAATGACTGCGGGCAGGCACAGGAAACAACTGAGGTTAACGCTTCTGGACTGAATGGCAGCAATATGACTGGAAATGAAACTTTGAATCATACCTCTCTAAATACCACAGAACTGGAGAATGGTACAATAACCATAGAATGCATCTCAGGTGATGGGTACTGCCCTGAGAACTGCACTTTTGAGACAGACCTTGATTGTGATGAATGCTCTGTTGATGCGGATTGTGATGATGGTAATGCGTGCACGGATGATTCCTGCTTAGGCATACCTAAGAGATGCTCTAACGAGACTGCATCAGGATGCAGCTTTGATAGGACATGCCTTCAGATAGGGGCAAGGACAGAGGAACAGTTCTGCAACAAGAACAATAAGATGCTTGACTTAAGGGGGAAGAAGGAATACTGCCATGATGATTATGTCTGCCTAAGCGGGAAATGCGCGGAAAATAAGTGCAAGGGTATTGGATTTTTTAAGACTATAGGAAAATGGATTAAGTTTTGGTAAGTATTGAGCTACGCTCAATACTTTTATCCTCCCCCTTAGTTCAGAACTAAAATTGATGTTCCCACCCCGACACATTATGTTGGAGGTGCACAATTAGTTTAATAATTTGTAATGTGTAAACATTTATATAGTAAAACACAAATTTTTAACGAAAGATGAAGCAGAAGATCATAGACCCATGGAGTTCAGCTGAGATAAGCGATTATGGGCATGTATTTGAAAGGTTCGGGTTAGACAGGTTTCCGGACAGCTACAGGAATAAGCTGAAAAACAGGCTTTTTGAGAGAGGGATAATAACTGCGCACAGGGATTTCCAGAGGATAATGCAGAGGATCGAAGCTAAGAAGCCTTTTATAAACATGACAGGGATAGCAACTTCAGGGCCGCTGCATTTCGGGCATAAGGTGGATATCGACCTTTTCGTGTTCTTTAAGTCGCTTGGAGCAAGGAACTATTTCTCGGTCTCTGATATAGACGCTTATGTCTCAAGGCCGAAGATCAAGGCTATGAAGGATGCAAAAGAGATAGCAGTAAGTAATCTGGCGCATATCCTTGCTTTGGGGTTAGAGGAGAAGGATGTTTATACCCAGAGCAGGAAAGAGCAGAGGTATTATGCGTTTGCCTTTGAGATATCAAAAAAAATAACAGAGAAAACATACCAGGCGATATACGGGCATACAGACCTTGGAAAGATATCTGCTGTTTTACTGCAGATAGCAGACATACTTCACCCTCAGCTGGAGGAGTATGAGGGAAAGATGCCTTCTATCACCGGGATAGGGCTGGAGCAGGACCCTCATGCCAAGATAACAAGGGATACTGCAAGAAGGCTGCCTTATGGTATAGAGATGCCTTCCTTTATACATTTCCAGCACCAGAGCGGGCTGCAGCAGGGGAAAAAGATGTCATCTTCAGAGCCGGATACCGCCATCTTCCTGGATGATAAGCCTGAAGAGGTTAAGAGGAAGATATCACGGGCCTTTACAGGAGGGAGGGATACTGTACAGGAGCAGAGGGAGAAAGGGGGCAACCCTGACGTCTGCAAGGTTTATGAGCTGTATAAGTTCCATCATCCGGATTCAAAGTTTGTGGGGAATATATATAAGGATTGCAAGGCAGGGAAACTTACGTGCGGAGAGGATAAGAAGACATGCATCATGTTCATCAATGCGCTTTTAAAAGAGCACCAGGCTAGGGCAAGGGAAAAAATGCCTGCTGCCAAGAGGATAGTCTTTGGAAAGAATGGATAGTGGGGTTCCAAAACATTTTAGAAAAACAAGGTTTTTCTAAACCTTATTGGAAATTTTCCAATTTCCAAAAAGTTTAAATAGCCCTTTAGTAAGATAAGATAATAAAAGAGGTGATTTATATGCTATCAAAAGTGGTCCCGTTACACGGGTCTTTTATGGTCACGGCTATTGTGGGTTTTTTTATCTCTGCATTATATGTCTATAAGCAGCTGGGGAACAGGACATGGGGGTTTACGTTCATGCTTTTCTTCGCATTGATGTTTATAGCATCGATAGTTTCAATGACATGCTCGCAGTCATTGCCTGAGATGGATAAGAAGAAGAGATGATTTATTTTTTTGGATAATTTTATATATCTATTTAATTAGTTTCTGGTTATGGATGTATTGGAATGGTTATTTTCAAGAAAAGAGAATGAAATAGAACTTAAGCCTATAACCCAATTGAAGAGAACGCTTAAGATACCTCTTAAGGTTTTTAATGATTTTTTTAACAGCTTAAATGAAAAAAGAGAACTTCTTAGCAAGGTTCAATTCAATCCTGGAAAACCCAAAGAATATGGATATTTCTTTAACAGTTCTAAGATACGTAATAAAATCAAGAATCTTAACACAGTACTAATAAAATCTTTGGCAAAGGTTTTAGACATGGAAAAATTTGATGAAAATTTACTTAAGCATTTATTGGTGGAATCATCTACAAGGCTACATCATGTTTCAGAAGAGTTGAGGATAAAGGCAATTAATCCTAAATCCTATAAGGTCAATAATCTGGAAGAGGCCAAAAGGAGGAGCTATTGGATACTTAAGGAAGAAGAATCTATTAAGAAGCTGATGAATGAAACATCAGACCAGTTTGATAATATAAGAGTATGGCTAAATAAATATCCTCCTTTTCTTAAGGAACAAACAGGCAGTATTGAGAGTGATAGAACTGAGAAATATATGCAGTCAATAAGTGAAGAATTGAATTTTTTAGATAGATTGATTGTTAAATTTAAGAGATTTATATTATCTGTTATTACAAAATCAAGGAAAATAGTGGATGTACGGGATATAGAATTAAGGAAACAAACGCTTTTAAGTATTGGAGGCGGGACTAAAGAAGCAATATTGATATTCCATAGTTACGCAAATTCGCCAGAGGAAAACGAGGAGATGGCAGGTTATTTTGCATCACAGGGATTTTCGGTTTTTGCTCCTAGAATGCCAGGCCATGGCACAAAAGAGGATGAATTTTATAATACCTCTATGGAAGAGATTTGTTATTTTGGCCAGCAGTGCCTTGATTATTTCTATGGAAAGAACGGCAATAAGCCGGTTTTTATTACAGGGTTGTCTTTAGGAGGGATGGTTACATTATACCTTGCTACAAAAAAAGACAATCTTGGGAAAATAAAGGGAATAATACCAATAAATGCTTATATCAAGGCACCGATACAGGCAAAGTTTCTTGACTGGATACCTTTTGGGACAAGATCTTTTGAGTTCCTTCTGCGAAAATCCGGATTGAGATTTCTTAAGAAAAGCTCTATTAATATGGTAAAGCGTAAGGCTAAGCATATTGCAAAGAGTATAAACCCTATCAATTTTCATAATTTTGATAGCTCTTTTGAGGATGGGCTTGTTAATGAATTCCTGCAAAGGATTGATGAGGAGTTTAAAGATAATTTGGAAGAGCAGATCAAGGGAAGACAAGGAGAAGAAAAAAAAATTAGGCAAGGATATGAAGCCATGAAAGACAGACTGGAACAAAATTTCAGGCAAAGATACCGGAACAGGAAAATTTCTGCCTTTGATATCAAGGATATAACAAGGCTTTTGGAATTTGAGTTTTATAATGTTATGACTTATAAGGGGATGGTTCAGCTAAGCAGATTATCGGGAATTTTACAAAAAACAATGAAAGATATAAAAGCTCCAGTGCTTATTATTCAGTCTGAGGGGGATAAAACTGTAGATCCAAAAAGCGCTAAAATAATATACAGGTGCTGCTCTAATGCGGATTATAGGGAGTTGAAGTTTATACCTGATGCAGGGCATATATTGATACTCGAAAGGCAGCGTTATGATGTTTTTGAATCTATAAACAAGTTTATTGAAAAAATAGTTATTGGGCAAAAAGCTCCTTTAACATAAAAATAAAAAGCATTGCAGCATAATAATCATATTGATTATCTTACTGCATCAAACTTTTCCTTGCATCTGCTTTCTTTCCAGTATACAGTATGGGATGCCCTTTTCTCAAACAACGGGATCGCTGCCTTCAGGATGTCTTCCTTGAAGCCCTTGAAGCCTTTCTCTTCGATAAGGGCTTTTGCGTCGTCTATGCACTCCTGCATTATCCTAATGTTCTCCTCCCTTGCTCTCTGCTCTATCTCCCTTTCATCTTCATCGCTCAAAAAGACCTCTTCCCATTTGGGGTATGCGCTTCCTTCTACTGTTCTTGGGAATGACTTAGAGAATGCCATTTTGTCCCACCTCCAAGGATGCAGAATAGGTTGGGGTTTAAATAATTTTCTAGAACTCAAAGACCTTCTTGGCCTTGTGCATTGCTGTAGGAGCCTCTCCGCCGTGCCATGTGAACCTTGGCCTTACCCTCATCGAGTACATCCTTTCATTTGTATCGTCAAACACTATTGCAGAGCCTTTCAGCCTTGGGAGGATATTGAGCTGCTTGTCAAGGCCCTCCCTCATGTAGCTCTGCATCAACTGACCTAATGCTTCTATGTCAACCTTGGCGGTTATCCTGTGCGCAATCACTATGTCGCTCTGGGTCATGACATCTGAATGTATCTTTCCAGGCTGCTGTGATGCCAGGATCAGGGAGATTCCCGGCTGCCTTCCTTCCCTTAGTATTATCTGCAGCGGGTGGGTTGCTACTGTCTGGCCTTCATTGCCTATGAATTCATGTGCTTCGTCGACGACAAGCCATATCAATGGCTCTTTCTGCTTTATGTCGCCTTCTCCTCCCATGAAATGCACTGTCTCTTTTATGGACTTTAGCTCTTCGTTCTTCCTTGCTATCATACGCTGTACAAATAGTTTTTCAGATATAAGGCCGATGACAAGCGCCCTAAGCCCCTGCGTGCCCGGCGTTGTTGCATAGCAGCTTACATCAAGGACTGTTACCTGGCCGCCTTTGACTAGGTCATTAAGCTTTGTGCCTTCTTTGCTGAATATGCCCCATCTTGTGCTGTCTGTGAACCTGTTTTCTACTGCATCACGAACCTCCTGCTTGCTCCTGTCATCATTTTTTACAGCCTTTACTATCTCATCAATACCATACTCCATACCTTTTTCCTTGAGGTCATTTATTATCCTTTCTATCAGGACACCCTGTTCACCTGATATGTCCATGTCGAATGTCATGCACCAGTCAGAAGGGTCAAGCTCAGAGGGCTTTATAGAGAAAGGAGCGTCAGTAGGAACACCTTCATCCTTGTATTTCTTGTAATAGCCTGTTGGGGTGTATATCTTAACATCAAGCTCTTTTCCTGTTAAACCCCATTCCTTCAGAAGGTCAGCCTCTTTGTCGTTGCGGTATTTCATGGTCCAGTATATGCCCATGGTGTCAAGCATGATTATGGATATGTTTTTCTTGATCTCCTCAGGAAGGTCGCTCATGCCCTCTGATATCACGCCCATCGTATAAGACTTTCCGGAACCTCTCTTCCCGCAGACAAAAACAACATGGCTCCTTGTAACATCCATGTATATCTCGTTGGATAAAGAAGTGGTCTGGCCCATCTTGACATAATGCTTTCCGAGAAAGATAGCGCCTTCTTTTCCGTACTTTAACCTGTCTTTTTCACTCCTTCCTATTATGATGTCATACATTTAAGATTAAGGGGCTTAAGAATTAATATAAATGTTTATCAAAACTAAGGGGTGGTGAAGTTTTATCTGATCTTATCAACTACAGCATTCCCCATCTCTGAGCATTTATCAGTTCCGCCTAAGTCCTTTGTTCTTACCTTTCCTTCTTTTAGTACGGATTCTATTGCCTTAACTACGTCTTCTGCTGCTTTTTTCTGCCCCAGCTCGTCAAGCATCATCGCGCCTGCCCATATTGTTGCTAATGGGTTGGCTGTGTCCATGCCCTTGTATTTAGGGGCAGAGCCGTGGATGGGCTCGAACATGGATATGCCGCCAGGATTGATGTTTCCGCCAGGGGCTAAACCTAAGCCGCCCTGGATCATCGCTCCCAGGTCTGTTATGATGTCGCCGAACATGTTAGGTGTAGTAACTACCTTGAACCATTCAGGGTTTTTTACGAACCACATCGTGATAGCATCTACAAACATGAACTCGTGCTTTATTTTTGGGTATCTTTTTCCGATCCTTTCTATGTTCTCCCTCCAGAAGCCGTATATGTCTGAGAGTACATTAGCCTTGTCTACAAAGTAGGCTGTTTCAGCTTTTTTCTCTTTCGCAAGCTCAAAGCCGTACCTGATGACCCTTTCAGCGCCTTTTTTGCTCATCACACCTATCTGGTAGGCGATCTCATCTGAATTTTCTATGTCAAGGCCAAACTTTACATTATACAGCTCTCTTACTACTTCAAGCTCCTGCCTGTTTTTTCCGGGTTTTGATCTTGAGCCGATGCCAACATAGAAATCCTCTGTATTTTCCCTTACAACCGTGAAATCTATGTCTTTCGGGGTCTTGCCTTTCAATGGGCAGTCTACGCCTTCAAGGAGCTTTATAGGCCTTAGGTTGACAAACTGGTCAAAGTAGAACCTTGTCTTTAGCAGGATGCCTTTTTCCAGTATTCCCGGCTTGCATCTTGGATCGCCTAATGCTCCCAGGTAAATGGCCTTGCATGTCTGCTTTATCTCTTTCAGGGTCTCTTCTGGCATCAATACCTTTTCCTTCAGGTATTTTTCTGCCCCGTTGTCGTATTCCACCCAGTCAATGCTGAAATTGTGCTTATCGCTAACAGCGTCTATCACTTTTACGCCCTGGGCTATTATCTCAGGGCCTATGCCGTCGCCAGGCATTTTTGCTATCTTGTAGGCTTTCATTTTTTGATGTAATTCAACAATCCTCCTGCTTTTATTATGTCTACTGCGAACTTAGGAAATTTTTCGAACCTCAGTTCTTTTTTAGAGGTCAGGTCTTTTATAGTGCCTTTTTCTATGTCTATGTCCAAGACATCACCCTCCTTTATCTGCTTTGAGGCATTTTTCAGCTCTATCGCAAAAAAGCCGTTGTTGATGCAGTTCCTGAAGAATATTCTTGCAAAGCTGTCTGCAATGACCGCCTTTATCCCTGCACCTCTCAAGGCCCATACAGCATGCTCCCTGCTTGAGCCGCAGCCGAAGTTTTCACCTGCCACAATAAAGTCGCCGTCTTTTGCCTTTTTTATGAAGTCTTTATCTAAATCCTCCATGGCGTGCTCTGCAAGCTCGTCTTCCTTGTCTGTATTGAGGTATCTGGCTGGGATTATCTCGTCTGTGTTTATGTGCTCTCTTTTGTATACGTGGGCTTTGCCTTTCATTTTCTTATTTAGCTTAAATAATTATTTTAAATACCTCCTTGGGTCTGCTATCTTTCCCTCTATTGCAGAGGCTGCTACTGTTGCAGGGCTTGCGAGATATACTTCAGACCTGGGGTGGCCCATCCTTCCTACAAAGTTCCTGTTTGTGGAGCTTATGCACCTCTCGCCTTCTGCCAGTATCCCCATGTGGCCGCCTAGGCATGCTCCGCATGTTGGTGTGGAGACAGCGGCACCAAAATCCATGAATATGTCCAACAATCCTTCTTTATTGGCCTGCTTCCAGATTTCTGTAGTTGCAGGGACAACTATCATCCTTATGCCTTTTGCTATCTTTCTTCCTTTTACTATCCCTGCAGCAATCCTTAGGTCTTCTATACGGCCGTTTGTGCAGCTTCCTAAGTAAGCCTGGTCTATCTTTATATCTTTTATCTCTGATATCTTTTTTCCGTTAGACGGAAGGTGAGGGAAGGATACGATCGGCTCTAGTCCTGAGATGTCATATCTGACCGTTTTATTGTATACTGCATCTTTGTCTGATCTTATTATCTCGAATTCCTTTTTGGTCCTTCGCCTGACATAATCGATGACCTTTTCATCAGGCTCCATTATGCCGGATTTTGCGCCTGCTTCTATTGCCATATTGGTTATTGTCATCCTTGATTCTACTGATAGCTGCTTTATAGTTTCTCCTGTAAATTCCATCGCCTTGTATAAAGCGCCGTCTACCCCTATGTCTGATATTATCTTTAGGATCATGTCTTTCGAATAGACACCTTTAGGAAGCTTTCCATCTATGATGAATCTTATCGTTTCAGGAACCCTGAACCAGAGTTTTCCTGTTGCCAGGGCTGCTGCCAGGTCAGTAGAGCCCACACCTGTTGAGAAGGATCCAAAGGCGCCATAGGTGCATGTATGCGAGTCTGCTCCTATTATCAATTCTCCCGGCACTATATGGCCCTGCTCAGGAAGAAGGGCATGGCAGACGCCGTGCTTTCCTATCTCGTAATAATTATCTATCCTGCATTCTTTAGCCCATTGCCTAAGCCTTTTGGCCAGTTCTGCTGATTTTATGTCCTTATTAGGAACAAAGTGGTCAGGGGTTACAACCACTTTCTTTGGGTTGAATACCTTTCTTATCCCCCTCTTGTACAGCATGTCAATTGCAGGAGGAGTAGTTACATCATGGCACATCACTACATCTATGTCTGCATTAACCAGTTCTCCTGGCTTTACTTCCTTTTTCCCTGCATGCTTTGCAAGGATCTTCTCAGTTATGGTCATTGGCATTTTATTTTCCCCTTAACCTGCACATGAATATCAGGTGATTTATCTTCTTTTTCATGAAAAAACCTTGTTCATCTCTGTATTCATTCCTTAGTATTTCATCATCCTTAAAAAAGCTTTCCATCCCTTCTGTGCTAAAGAAATGATGGGGCTGGTCACCGTCAGTAACATCCAGGTTTATATATGTTTCTTTTGATATCTCTCTTGTTCTTTCGGTCTTTACATCCTTAAGGTAATGTATTGACGGTGTTGTTATCAGGATTATGCCATTGGGCTTTACGACCCTCTTGATCTCTGAGATGTATCTCTTTATTTGTTTTAGATCTCCATGCTGGATTGCAAGGATGGATATAAGGGCATCGAAAAAATCATCCTTGAAAGGCAGCTTTGACATATCTCCTTTATGAATGTATTTTTTATCTAGTCCTTTTTGCCTTAGCTTGTCAAGGGCAAAGTCCGAGCAGTCAAAACCGTAAACCTCAAACCCCTGATTCTGGAGGTAAAGAAGGTTTCTTCCTGTGCCGCATCCATGGTCCAATACTTTTTTGCAGTTATTCTCTTTTAGGGTTTCTACTAATCTTACGACTGACTCAGCAGGATGCTCTTCTTTGATCTCTTCTTCCCTTTCCCTGTGAAACCTGTCCCATGATTCCATACTATGCTGGAAATATCTAGTATATTTAAATCTATGTTGTACTTAAAAGGTACAACTTTTAGAAAGATTAATAAATATGCAGGGTTTTTTGACTGGAATGGAGGAATCGGTACTTATACAGGCAGGGCTTACATTGAACGAATCCAGGATATACCTTACATTGCTTCAGCTGGAGGAGGGCCTTGCATCGGACATTGCACGAAAAACAAACATCTCAAGGCCGCATGTCTATGACTCAATAAACAGGCTGCAGGACAAAGGGCTTGTGTCTTATGCTGTCAGGAACAATAAGAAGTACTTCAAGGCTGCAAACCCGAAAGAGCTGCTTTCATATCTGGAGAACGAGAAAAGGAAGATTGAAGGTACTGAGCAGGGAATAAGGCAGTTTTTGCCTGCTCTCCTTAAACTTCACAGGCCGAAAAAGAAAAGGCCGGCCGTGGAGGTCTATGAAGGTAAGGAAGGGTTTAAGTCGGTCTTTAACGATATACTTAATACTGGCAGGGATTTTATAGCTTTCGGCGCAAGCGGGAGGTTTGAGAAAATCCTGCCGACCTTTTCTAAGATATACATCAAGAAAAGGGAGATAAAGAAGATTAAGGCAAGGCTTGTCGCTGTCAAGGGGACGCATCCTGTGAAGACAGGGCTGAATGAGTACAGGTGGATACCAAAGGAGTTTTCCAGCCCTGCAACAACAGTAGTGTACGGGAATAAGGCGGCTATACTCCTCTGGCTGGAAGAGCCTCTTGGGATAAAGATAGAGAGCAGGGAGGTTGCACAGTCGTATAAGAACTATTTTGAGCTGTTGTGGGGGATTGGGGAGAAGGAGAAAGGGATTGATTGAATTTTAGGGGATTTATTATCTTATGATATAATATTGATTATTTTTCTTTAAGTTGAGTTAACCTAAGTTCCAAGAAATGAGAAAATAAGGGTAAGTAAGTATAAAGCATATGTCCGTTTCCTTTATATCCCATATCCTTATACCTTTCTTCAATACATTTCTTAACAAAATTGGGCAATTCTCTTTGTATATTTAAAACAGCTTCAAGGCTGTCAAGTTTATATTTATTTACGAACTCATTAAAAGCGTACACCTTTAATACCTCCTGCTTACCTTAATCTCGAAATCTAATATAAATAATTTAAAAACTTTGTTTTTTCCCCCTAAGATTTTAACTTATTGGAAATTTATTCAGAAATTTCCTGTGGGTTTAATACCCCTCGCTTTAGCGCGAAATTTCCAAGAATTCACACCGTTGGTGTGAATTATAATTTAAAAATAAAGGTAACCTATCCAAACCTATAATACTTCTTTACAGGCTCTAGGATCTTCCAGGTGCATTTAAGGCCTTTTGGGAAGACAACCAGGTCGCCTTTGCCGAAGAATGCTTTCTCTCCGCTGTCTTCTGTTACCTCCACTTTTCCTTCTATCAGGAGGCAGGTCTCTTTCTCGTCATACTCCCAGGGGAATTCTGAGACCTCTTTTTCCCATACCCCACAGGATTCCATATCTTTCCTTTCCTCATCTGTCGGCTTTTTTACCTGTATCTGCATCATCATCACCTTGCTCTTTTATTTTTTGTTTTACCCTCTTGATACGGCAGTCACGCCTGTCCTAGATATCTCCTTTATCCCGAACTCCTTCATAAGGTCAATGAAGGCGTCAATCTTGGCAGGGACGCCTATCAGCTCTACTGTCACTGCTTTTTGGGTTATGTCAACTATCTTGGTCTTGTATATCTTTGTGTACCTTAGAATTTCCTCTTTTGCCTTCTTATTGGGGACTGCTATCTTCAGAAGGCATAATTCCCTTATAACTGACTTCTCTGCCGGCATCTCGGTTACCTTTATGGTGTCTATAAGCTTGTTTACCTGCTTTTCAACCTGCTCAAGGACAGCCTCGTCCCCTATTACGCTTATGACCATCTTGCTTACGCCTTTCCTTGTTGTTTTTCCTACTGTGATGGTGTCTATGTTAAAGCCGCGCCTTGCGAACATGCCTGCAATCCTTGTAAGAACGCCGGGCTGGTCCTCGACAAGCATGGATAGTACATGGGTTCTTGGGTTTGCCATTTTATTCACCCTCAAAAAATTTTCCAGGGGCTGCCATGCAGCCGCCAAAGGCATCCTTTACATGGCCGCCGGGAGGAAGCATAGGAAGTATGTTGGACTCCTCCTCTATCTGGACATCAATAATTGTGGTCACATCATTCTTTACAGCCTGTCTTAAGGCTGCAGCTAGCTCTTCCTTTTTCTTGACCCTTATTCCTTTCAGGCCGTATGCCTCTGCTACTTTGACAAAGTCAGGGGTCGTCCCAAGGTAGACCTCTGAGTAGCGCCTGTCAGAGAACAGTTCAAGCCACTGCCTTACCATCCCAAGGTAGGAGTTGTTCATGATCATTACGATGACCTTTATGTTCGCCTCTTTTACTGTTCCAAGCTCCTGTATCGTCATCTGGAAAGAGCCGTCACCGTCTACTAAAAATACATTTACATCCGGCTTAGCGACCTTTGCGCCTATCGCTGCAGGGAAGCCGAAACCCATGGTTCCTGCCCCTCCTGAGCTTATGAAGGTCCTGGGCTTTGACCTTTTGATGAAATGGCCGGCAAACATCTGGTGCTGGCCAACTCCTGTTACAACTATGTCGTCAGGCTTAAGGATGTCATTCAATGCATACATCACCTCTCTTGGATGTATCCTTTTTGTAGGCTTGACATTGACGCACTTATCGCAGGTTTCCTTAAGCTTCCTGATCTTTTTTGTCCAGGCAGCCTTTTCCTTTACCGCCTTTTTCTTTAACGTAGCTGTAAGGGCTATTATGGTGTTTTTTGCGTCCCCTACTATGGGTATGTCTACCTTGACGTTCTTGCCTATCTCTGCAGGGTCAATGTCAGCATGGATGACCTTGGCATTCTCTGCGTATGTCTTTAGATTGCCGGTTATCCTGTCGCTGAACCTGCAGCCTATAGTAATAAGGAGGTCTGCATTTACTGTTGCATAGTTTGCTATCTTTCTTCCGTGCATGCCTACTGTTCCAAGGCCTAATGCATTTGTCTCATCAAAGGCGCCCTTGCCCATGAAGGTTGTTGTTACGGGTATCTTGGTCAGAGCCACTAATTCGCTTAATTCTTTACAGGCGTCTGCTATTATCACTCCCTGGCCTATCAGGAAGAGTGGCCTTTCTGCATTCATTATCGCATCTGCAGCCTTCTCTATCTGTAATGGGTTAGGCTTTAGGGTAGGCTGGAACCCTATGATCGCAACATCTTTGGGTATCGGCTCTGTTACCTCTCCAACCTGTGTGTCTTTTGGGAGGTCTATATAAACAGGGCCTGGCCTGCCCTCTAATGCTATCTTAAAGGCCTTCATTATGGTAGGGGCCATCTGGTCAGGGGTCCTTACCTGGAAGTTATGCTTTGTTATAGGAAGGGTAATGCCCATCATGTCTGACTCCTGGAAAGCGTCATTTCCTATAAGGGCTGTGGGGACCTGGCCGCCAAATGCTATTATAGGGGCAGAGTCCATGTATGCGTCCATTATGCCTGTTACAAGGTTTGTAGCGCCAGGGCCGGAGGTTGCAATACAGACTCCTGCCTTTCCAGAGGCTCTTGCATAGCCTGTAGCGGCATGGGCAGCTCCCTGCTCGTGCCTTACCAATATGTTCCTTATCTTTCCCTTGTAATCCAGATAGGCGTCGAAGAGGGGTATGACTGACCCTCCTGGAAACCCGAATGTTACATTTACTCCCTGCTTGATCAGGGTTTCAACAATTGCTTTTGCTCCGTTCATTTTATCACCCATAAGATTTTTCTTTATCATAAGTTCATTTTGAAGGCTTTTTTCCTGCCAGCGCCCTGTTCATGCCTTTTACAAGGGCTATTGCAGATGCCATTATGATGTCTTCGTTGACAGCCTCTGCCCTGAAGATACCTCCTTTCTTGTCCTGGACTGTTATCGAGACATCAGCCAATGCGTCTGTCCCGCCGGTTATGGCCTTTAGATTGTATTCTTTCAGCTTTATTGAGGGGTCTATCATTGTTGATATCGCATGGCTGAGCGCATCCACAGGGCCGACGCCTTTTCCCTTGCCGATCTTCCTTTTTCCTTCGATAATGAGCGTAACATCTGCCTGAGGCTGGGTCTTATTGCCTGTTGTTATCTTTATCTCGTCAAGCTTTATGATCTCTTCCTCTTTTGATAATTCTCCTGCAATGTCAGCTGTTATGGCGATTATGTCTTCCCTCATGACCTCTTTCTGCTTATCTGCCAGGTCTTTTACTTTTGCTATGATCTTCTCTACCTGTTTTGGGTCAAGTTCGTAACCCATCTCCTTTAAGATGGCTTCTACAGCGTGCTTGCCTGAGTGTTTTCCTATCACTATGTTGGTCCCCTGCCAGCCGATCTCTTCAGGCTCCATTATCTCATAAGTGAGCTTGCTGCTTAGTACGCCGTGCTGGTGGACGCCTGCTTCGTGGGCAAAGGCGTTCCTTCCCACAATGGCCTTGTTTCTTTGTACTGATAACCCTGTCAATGATGAGACAAGCTGGGATGCCCTGAATATCTCCTGGGTTTTTATTCCTGTATAAAATCCTTTGAAAAAGTCCTTTCTTGTCCTGATATTCATGACGACCTCTTCAAGGCTGCAGTTTCCAGCCCTTTCACCGATGCCGTTTATCGTGCATTCTACCTGGGTTGCGCCGTTCTTTACAGCCTCTAACGAGTTTGCAACAGCTAACCCAAGATCGTTATGGCAATGGATGCTGATAACTACATTGTTCTTTTTTATTATCTTACCTAACTTGTCAAAGACGTATCTTATCCTTCTGCCGAACTCTTCCGGCTCTGCATAGCCGACAGTGTCTGGAATGTTGATGGTGGTTGCTCCTGCTTCAATCGCTGCTTTTACTACATCGCACATATAGTCCAGGTCTGTCCTTGCCGCATCCTCAGGGCTGAACTCAACATCCCTGCAAAGTGATTTAGCATGCTTAACTGCATCTGAGGCCATCTGGATTATCTCTTCCTTGGTCTTTCTAAGCTTCTTTTCCCTATGTATAAGGGAGGTAGCGATGAATGTATGGATCCTGGGATTTTTTGAGTGTTTTACAGCATCCCAGGCACGGTCGATGTCCTGCTTTGTTGTTCTTGCCAGGCCGCAGATTACAGGGCCATCTACCTTTTTTGCAATAAGCTTTACAGCCTCAAAGTCGCCTTGCGAGGCTATGGGGAAACCTGCCTCGATAACGTCCACGCCTAATTTGGCAAGCTGCCTTGCTATCACAAGCTTTTCAGGGGTGGTTAATGATGCTCCCGGGCTCTGCTCGCCGTCCCTTAATGTTGTGTCGAAAATGATTATTTTTTTCATCTTTTTCACCTATTACGCTGTTTTTTATAAATTTTTCCTACTTTAAGCTTATTGATTAAAATCAAATAAAAAGAATAAAATTTATACGCTGGCCCTTAATTCCTGGTCTAAGAATTAGGGCAATCATAACACCAGAAGCAACAGAATCAAGACTAGCAGAATCATGCTAAAATTTTGAGTGCTAGTTTTTTTCATGTTATGGTATGATAATCAACGGTTATATTTAAAGTTATGGTTTTTTGGCCTCTGAAATCAAAACTAATTTATGTAAGTTATGTATCCTTTAATATATGAAAAAGACATATTTTGAAAGGGCTATCTTCCTGTCATGGCACTGCTCTAAGAGGGACTGCGCTTTCTGCTACCTTTCCTCGAAGCCGAACATCCCGGATAAGGTGAAGGACAGAAGGTCATTAGCCTCGATATTTGCAGAGGCCATGATATGCAGGGCATGCGGGTGGAGGGTAGAGTTCCTGTCAGCAGGATGCGATACCTTTACTGATGATGAACTGCTGTCTATAATCAGGAATGTCTTTAAGATAACAGGGCAGAAGCAATGGCTTAATCTTGGTATACTTAATGAGAAGCAGCTAAGGCTGTTCAGGCCTTATATCAAAGGGATTTGCGGCACAGTCGAGTGCATCACGCCAGGGCTTAGAGACAGGATATGCCCTTCCAAGCCTTTGGATGAGATAAAAAGGATGTTTGATATTGCGGATAAGCTGGGGCTGGATAAGACAATCACCATAATATTAGGATTAGGGGAGACACTGCAGGATTTTAAGGAGCTTAAGTCATTTATAACGGAGAATAGGCTTAAGAGGATAACGTTCTATAGGCTAAAGCCGCAGAAAGGCACAATATTTGAGGATTCAAAAGGGCCTGAAAGCAGCTATTATGCTAAGTGGGTTGGAAGGACAAGGGAGGAGTTCCCTAAGATGAAGATTGTAGTGGGATCGTGGCTTACACACCTGGATGAGATACACCTTCTTCTGGAAAAAGGTGCTGATTCTATTACAAAGTTCCCTTCAATAAGGAAATTTAATACTGAATATGCGAGGAAGATTGAGGAAGAGGTCGGGAAGGCTAAGAGGGAGTTTGCAGGGACCTTGACTAAGGTTCCTAGGATTGATGTGGGTAAGGAATTGCAGCGGCTGGAGATCGATGCCGGGTTGAGGAAAAAGGTCAGGGTTAAGTTAGATTCTTACCTTAAGAGGATGAGGGGGAATTGTTAGGGATATATGGGAGAATAATCATTACTTAGATATTATCCTAGATATATAACCTATTATTTTGCTGAAATCGTCTTTATTGGCCTGGTATTTTGCGAATTCTACCAATGAGCACAGGTCAAAGCACTCTTTTGCATCCCTTGATGCTTTCCTGTGTTTTTTTAAATGACTGATTATCTCGTCATTTGTTATCTCTTTTTTTAGGCTATTGTCATAGCTTAGGTAGAGCCTTAATGACTGGCCGGCAAGGCCGTATGCATCCTTGTATTCCTTTTTTTCAAACAGTCTTTTTGACCTTTCAAGCATAGCCAGCGATTCTGCCTTGTAATCAAAGGGCTTTTCAAAGGATCTTTCTTTGGTGGTATGCTCCTTATCGGGTTTTCTTAGCATCCTGTATGAAAAATATGCTATCAGGCTGATAGATGCTATCAACAACAGAGCCCAAAGATAGCCCTTTTTTTCTTTTTTACTATCATTAACAAGCTCTACCTTCTCAATGGTGTTGTTTGCGATATCTGCCCTTATAGAGGCTGTTTCATTGTTCTTATTGATATAATTCAACTGAACATTTGTTGTGTTATCTTCCTGTGAGAAGTCTATGCTTTGCTGGTTGAATCCCTGCTCCTGGAGCTGGTTGTCGAACTTCTGGAATCTCTTATCCTGCTTCAGCTGCTCAACCATCTGTCTTCTTATCTCTGCTGAGTCTTTCCTTAGGTTTTGTATCTCTCCGTCATTGAGCTGGCCCCTGAGCGAGGCCTGCTCCCCTTCCTGGTTCTGGTAGTTTATCTTAAAATCACAGCTGCTGTTCGTTATCGGATTGATGGCTGCATCAGCCGGGCTATAGCCCTGCTCTAAGAGCTGCTGGTGCTCTTTTATCAGCTCGGGGTTCTGCTCCAGCTGTTTCTGGAAATCCGCTTTCAGCTGCTCCTGCTCCTGGATCTGCTTCTGGATCTGCTGCTTTAATGCAGAGCTGTCCTGGGACAGCTGGTTGTTCTGCAGTTTCTGCCGGGTGTTCTGTTTGGGTTGTGGCCTTCCGAACATATCCTCCATCATCTCCTGCATCCTCTGGCTTTGCTGTTGAATCTGGCTGGACTGCTGCTGTTCCTGGGCTTTTTCTGAGGAGCTGGAAACCTGGTCCTGCTGGTTGTTCTTCTGGGAGTCGTCGCTTACAAAATGGACCTTTATGCCGTCAAGGACAACCTCCTTTTCCTCATCCTCTGTGTAGGAAAATTTAAGGCTTACGGACATGGTCATGGGGGAGGAAGAGGTGCCGAAATTAAGATTTGATTCGCTGTCGCCCCTGCCTATGGAGAAGGATGATGATTTCGTGCTGGAGCTGGAGTATTGGAAATTACCCTGCTTGACCTGCTGTGTTATTGTGTAACTTAGAAGGCCGTCTATCGCCTTTTCATAGGAATTTTCAGATTCTACCTTTATAATGGCCTCTTCTCCTGTCTTAAAATAATACTCTTTCTGGTCTAAGGAGAGGGTGATGCCTTGGGCTTTGGCTGACGGAACTGCCAGTGCTAATAATGCTATTATCACTAATAATATTCCATGCTTCACTGTATTATCCTCTTTCCGCCGTAGTTAAGGTATAGGTATGATAAAAAAGCGATAAGCGCTGCAAGGAAAAACCAGTCTTTTATGTTAGTTTCCTCTTTTTCCCTTTTTATGTCCTCGCTTATGTTCTTGTATATCTCGTCAAGGGTCTTGTGGTCTACTGACTTGAAGTATCTGCCACCTGTCTCCCTGGCTATTGCCATCAGCGTGGCCTCGTCAAGCTCTGCATACTGGGGGTTGCCGAACCAGTCATAGCCTAATACGACCTTGCCTTCAGAGCCCATGCCTATGGTATAGACCTGTATGTTATTGGCTTTTGCAAATGCAACTGCCTCAGCAGGGCTTATCACCCCGGCATTGCTGACGCCGTCTGACAGGAGGATGACAACCTTTTTTTTGTTAGGGATGGAGGTTGCCATGTCTATGCCCAGGGACAGGCCGTCCCCTATGGCTGTCTTTCCTTCCCTTGGTGCTATGCCCCTTAATTTTTCTATAACCTTCTCCTTGTAAGGGCTTAGGTAGGCAGCTGTCGTTGCGCCTGACTCAAAGGTGACTATGCCTGCATGGTCTTTATCTTTCAGGGACCTGAGCAGTATCTCTGCAGACCTCTTGGCGGACTCAAGCCTTGTAGGGGTATAATCCTGGGCCTGCATGCTTCCTGAGATGTCCATCACCAATACGACGTTAACGCCCTCTTTTGCCTGCTTTAAAGGGATATGAGGGTTAGAGAAGCCGATGATCATCAGTGCAAGGACAAGAAGGGAAAGGAAGAACAAGATGTCATTTCTCCTGCTTTTCTTCTTGTTCCCAAGGGCTGACTTGATGAAGCCTATGTTGCTGAACCTGATGGCATCTTTCTTTTTTTTCTCTATTATCTTCTTGTACAGGTAAAATAGGAGCGGGACCGAGACAAGGAATACAAGAACCCATGGATCCTGAAAACCTGCCATCAGCCAATCCCCTTCCTCTGCCTTGTCCTGAAGAATTTTCTTAACGGTATCTCGTAAGGCTCGTCAGTTGTTATGCTTACAGCGCCTATCTTATGCTTTTTTAGGAGCCTGTCTGTGCTTTCCCTGTTGCTTTTCATGATCCTTGCATAATTATCCCTGAACTCATCATCCGAGGTGTCAACCAGTATCTGCTCCCCTGTCTCTTCATCCTCCAGCTGGATAAGCCCGATGTCAGGGATGGTTTCTTCCCTCCGGTCATTAACCTTTACTGCGATGACGTCGTGCCTGTTCCTCAGGACAGAGAGGGGCTTCATGAAGTCCCCGGAATAAAAGTCAGAGATGATGAATATGACGCTCCTTTTCCTTATGACGTTAGAGACAAATGCAAGAGAGCTGTTAAGGTCGGTCTTTTTTGAGGCAGGCTCGTGCATGACAAGGCTGCTGATGAGCTTTAAGACATGCCTTTTTCCTTTCCTTGCAGGGATGTACCTTTCTACGTCATCCGTGAATATGAAAAGCCCTACATTGTCATTGTTCCTCATGGCAGAGAACATGAGGGTGGCTGTTAGCTCTATGGCCTTCCTTCTTTTTTCTATAAGGCTGCCGAAGCTTCCCGAGCCGGAGAAGTCAAAGACAAAATATACCCTCAGGTCCCTTTCTTCGATGAATTCCTTGATAAAGGGATGGTTGAAACGGGCGGTGACCTTCCAGTCAATCGCCCTTATGTCATCTCCTTCTTTGTAATCCCTTATCTCTGAGAACTCAATGCCCTGGCCCCTGAAGATGGAGTGGTAATTGCCTGCGATGATGCCGTCAACTAGGTGCTTTGTCGCTATCTCTATCTTCCTTACCTGTTTTATTATCTCTTTTGTCTCATGCATATTAATAAATTAACATATTTTGACGATAATAAGCATCCCCCTCTAAAGATGATCATGATATCAATCTTAAGGAACCTTGATCTTCTCCAGTATCCTTGTTATGATGCCATCGCTTGTCTTTTGCTCTGCCTCGGCCTCATAGGTGAGAAGGATGCGGTGCCTTAATACGTCATGCGCGACAGCCTTTACGTCTTCGGGCTTAACATAGCCGCGGCTGTTCATCATGGCATGGGCCTTGGCTGCCAGGATGAGCCAGAGAGACGCCCTTGGGGATGCACCGTACTCTATATGGCCGTTTATGTCAAGGCCGTATTTTTCAGGGTGCCTTGTTGCGTCCACGATCTCAGCAACGTACTCTTTTATCTTTCTGTCCGCATAGATCTTCTGGTTAAAGTCCTGCATCTCAATTATCTGCCTTGCAGAGAGGACTTTTGATATTGATATGGAGATGCCTTCGGTAAACCTTTCTATGATCTCAACCTCGTGCTCTTTTTTAGGGTAGCCTATGAGGATCTTGAACATGAACCTGTCAACCTGGGCCTCAGGGAGCTTGTACGTTCCTTCGCTCTCTATCGGGTTTTGCGTAGCAAGAACCATGAACGGCCTTGGCAGCTCGATAGTATTGCCCTGTATGCTTACCTGCTTCTCCTGCATGGCCTCCAGCAGGGCTGACTGGACCTTTGGAGGGGCCCTGTTGATCTCGTCTGCAAGTATGAAGTTCGTGAAGATAGGGCCTTTTATGGTGCTAAAGGCAGTGTTCTTGTGGTCGTAGATCTTTGTGCCTGTTATGTCTGCCGGAAGAAGGTCAGGGGTGAACTGGATCCTTACAAAGCCGGAGTCAAGGCATTCAGATAATGTCTTTACCATAAGCGTCTTTGCAAGGCCAGGAACGCCCTCAATAAGGACATGTCCGTTGGATATCAATGCTATAAGAAGCTTTTCAACTATGTCTTCCTGGCCGACTATTATCCTGCTTATCTCAGAATGGACTTTTCTCAGCTTTTCAGAGTGCTTTTCTGCCTTTTGGCTGAGCTCTTGTATCTCTTTGTTCATTTAAGCGCACCTCTCATGCTGATAGCGAATTTTGTTCAAAATATTTAAATATTATTAATCTTTATACTGTAAAATGAAGATTATCTACAACAGCATATTTCTTGAGCATGATACAGGGATGCACCCTGAGAATAAAAATAGGCTTGAATCACCAGGAAGGTTAAAGGAGAGCGCTATAGAGGATGGTGAAAAATACCTTGGATTAGTCCATACCCAGGATTATATAAGCCTTGTCAGGGAAAGCTGCTTACAGGGAGGGCATCTTGATCCTGATACTGTTGTTTCGGAAAGAAGCTATGAGGCTGCGGTAAATGCTGTGGGGGCAGCTGTTATGGCATCGAAATCAAACGATTTTGCGTTAGTGAGGCCGCCTGGGCATCATGCATACCCTAACCACAGCTCAGGCTTCTGCATATTCAATAATGTTGCAATCGCAGCGCAGAGGCTTGTCAACGAGGGCAGGAAGGTTTTTATATTTGATTTTGACGGCCACCTGGGGGACGGGACCATGAAGTTTTTCTATGATACAGACAAGGTGCTGTACTGGTCCCTGCACCAGTATCCTGCTTTCCCTGGAGGAGGGACAGAGAACGAGACCGGGGAGGGGGACGGGAAAGGTTTTACAATCAATGTCCCGTTGCCGCCAGGAAGCGCTGACGATGTCTATATGGATGCTGTTAACAGGCTTATGAAGATACCGAAGCAGTTTAAGCCTGATGTTGTCGCTGTATCTGCGGGCTTTGACGCCCATCAGGAAGACCCTCTTCTGCAGCTGAGGCTGAGCACCGGCATATACCATGAGCTTGGCAGCATCCTGGGCAGGAATTTCAAAAGGATATTTGCGACACTTGAAGGCGGCTATAATACCATAGTCCTTCCGAGATGCATACATAATTTCATCGGCGGGGTAAATGATAAGAAAATGCGCTTTAAGGAAAGGGCGACAGATACCATGCACCAGGTGAAGGAGGAGTATGAGGCCAGGATGTACAGGCTTGAGAAAAACCTTTCTGGGTTTTGGAGGTTATGAAATGGAATCCGCTTAGTGGAATAGGATTTCTATGATGCCGTCAATGGGCTGTGTTGAAAATCTCGCTACGCTTCGGGTTAGCAGCTTCAAAATCCTTAATGTTCGACATTAATTGCTGACTTTCCCCGACGGGGGGCTAAACGCCATAAATTTTGTTGAAACAAAATTTAAATTGACCCCCCTTGTCAGCTTAAAGAATGATTTGATAGGATTTTGACCTTAGGCTGCTAACCTATATTTTCAACACAGCCCCGTCAATGGAAATATTTAAATATTGTGGTGTCTTATGCAGAAGCAAATGAGGTGATTTCAATGAAAAAAGTATTGTTATTTTTGGTTGTATGCATCCTGATGGGCTCTTTGGTCCTGGCTGAGGCCCAGAAGGGGATACATGAGGCAGGGACAGGCATTGAGGATCCTGAGCTGAAAGCGGCCGGGCAGGGAACCGGCCAGGGGCTGGAGGCAGATACTTCAGCACAGTCCATGAATAAGGGTGGGGATTCCAATATACAGAGCCAGCAGAAGGTGCAGGCCAATAATCCTGAAAGCGGAGATATGGCAAGGGCGCAGGAACAGGTGCAGCAGCAGACTAAGGCCAAGACAGGGAGCTACACCACAGAGAACGGGAAGCAGGTGCAGGTCCAGGAACAGGCCAATAACAGGATCCAACTGAAATCCGGAAGCGCAACTGCACAGACTTCTATGCAGATGACACAGGAGCAGACACAGGGAGGGACAAGGCTGCAGGTGAAGCTGAGCAACGGAAAGAATTCTGAAGTGAAGGTAATGCCGGATACAGCATCAGAGAGGGCGCTGGAAAGGCTGAGGATGAAGGTATGTTCTTATGAGAATGGATGTTCACTTGAGTTAAAGGAGGTTGGGCAGGGGGAGCAGGCCAGGGCTGCCTATGAGGTGCAGGCACAGAAACAGGCTAAGGTCCTAGGGCTGTTCAGGACAAAGATGCAGGTCCAGGCGCAGGTTGATGCAGAGAATGGGGAAGTTATCCAGACAAAGAAGCCATGGTGGGCATTTTTGGCAAGCGAGCCGGAGTAATATTTGTAGTAACATTATTCTCCAATCAATCCGAGCCATTGGCGAGGGACAGTATGACGCAGGAGCCTTTTTTATTTAAGCAATCTGAATCTATAAGAAGTAGCTATCAATCCTATTCCAATTATTCCTATAATTGTAGCAATACCTGAGTTCCTTTCTCCAAAGAGATTTCCATGAAACATTATTCCAGCTCCAATTAGCGCAATACAAATTCCCGCTATAAACTGAATCTTATTTACATATTTCCATGGATTATCTTTTAAATGTCTCTTTTTACCTATCACAAAATAGACTACAATCAAAACTATTAACAAGACTAATATTGAAATTAATATATATGGAAGTGCCATGATATTAGATTAGTTA
>JAHWHQ010000023.1 GCA_019323195.1 Candidatus Woesearchaeota archaeon
ATATTGAAGAATCCGTTTATGAGTTTGTTGAGTTTCATAGCAGAAAATCAACAGCAGGAGGAATTAATAATTCCTCCTGTTTTATTCTAGAAATATAAGTTAATGGCTACATGCGGGAAGTCTGAATTTATATTCCATGTTCCCCATTTCCAATTTCTCACCTTCCCTGATATGCTCTAAAGGGGATTTTTTATGTATCTCTTTAAAGATGTCCTTTCCTGCTTTTTTGTTTATCAAGTCAAAGGAGGCTTTTTCTATTGCTATTATATTTTTTCCTAATAATAGACCAATATCTTCAACAACGATCTCACCAGGGTCCTTACAGCAATCACATAACCTTGTGATGTCTTTTAAGACGTTTATGAAATAGGATTTTTTTGAAGAGCTTAAGACAGCAGAAGCGCTTTCTGCTATCAGGCGGTCGAATGATGCTGCCTTTGGCTTTAAGGCTTTTGAGGGGCAGGCATCAATGCACAAGCCACATCCCCAGCAGCCGGAGTGATTGAATTGCGCTTTGTTATCCTTTAATGATACAGCCCCTACAGGGCAGGCCTTAATGCATGTGCCGCAGCCTGTGCAGTCTCCTGTAAGGACAGGGTCTGATAGGTCATGTATGTCCTGTTTTGTCTTTATTGCAACGCCGCCCATGCCGAGGTTTTTTATCGCGCCTCCAAGGGAAGAGCACATATGGCCTTTTACATGGCTAAGGACAAGTAAGGCGTCTGCTTCTGCCAATGGCCTGCAGACCTTTGCGTCTAAGTGTTTTGTTTTAGTTGATATGAAATCGTTGGAGATGACAATAGGGCAGCCTATGCTCTGCTCTGTAAAGCCATGCTCTGCTGCTGTCTGTAAGTATTTCTCAACAGTATCCCTGCCGCCGGGATAGATCACAGGGCTGTCAAAGAGGAAAGGTTTACAGCCGAGTTCTTTTAAGATGCATACAATAGCCCTGACAAAATCCGGCTTCAGGTAATGGCTGTTGCCTTTCTCGCCCATGTGGAGCTTTACAGCTACCTTGTCATCCTTTGAGAAGACAGCTGCTAATCCTTTCTTTAAGACATCATGGAACCTTTCTTTTATGCTGCTGTTGTCGATGAAGGTTATGGGGTGCATATATATAGGTGAATGAACAGAATTTATATAAGTTTGCTAAATGAGAAGATCCATGGGATTCTTAAAATTACCCTTTCTTTTTTATCAATCTAAATATTCTAATTTTTGGTGTTGTGATTATTTCTTTGACAATTTCCAATCCTTTCAGAAGCTCTAATGCATTATTGGTTGTTGACCAATTTGCTTTTATTTTACGTGCAATTTCATTTACAGAAAGTTCCCCTTTTTCAAGAATCTTAATAATTTCCTTTATTATCTGGTCTTTTGATCTTCGTTCCATCTTAATGATATTCTATACATTAATATAGTTCGTAAATAGAGCAAAGTTTAAATAGTGGTTCTATACTTATGTATAGAACATCTATACTTGATTAAAAACAATAGGGGGTTAAAAGAAATAAAAAAGCAATAAACCTGAATCCAAAGCTTGGAGTTTGTTAGAGTGCATGTTTCTGCACCCACAAAAACATACGTCACAGTTATTTAAATAAGTTCCAGCTTTAACAAGAGACGAAGGAATAAAATATGTCATACAGAGATGTATAAATATCTATAAAATGAGAAATGTGATAAGCGAAAAAGATACAGTTGGATTTTTATTAAAGGACTTAAGGAATAGTCAAAATAAAACATTCTACACTGATAGAGGTGAAAAATTTTTGATACAAAAACGAGAAATTTTGTAAATATATGGAAATAGACAAAATTTCCCTAGTTTAAAAGTATTGTCCCAATACCTCGTGCGCTTCGGAAAAAATTTCCGAACCCCTCAAGCAAAGCTTGAGAAAAGCCCGAGGTATTTCATACTTTATAAACAATTAAAAAAAGCAAATGGAAGACACGATTAAAGAGTCACTAATTGCAACTCTGATAGAGGTGCTTTTTTTATTATTGTTATTGTTCTTCTGCATAGATTGGAGTTTAGTGAGATAGATTAATTATTAATTTCGCTTTAATCCCTGTGTTGAAAAAAGTTATAGAAAAAACAATCATAATTTCTTATCTTCACTCAATCATCTCGATCTCTATGTTCAGACCTGAAGGGATAGGAACCCTTATCACCAGCCTTAATGCCCTCTCGTCAAGGCCAAGATCGATGACCCTTTTGTAGATCCTCATCTCATACCTGTCCCATGTAGAAGTACCGCCGCCGTCAACGCCTTTCCTGGTGGTCAACTTCAGCTTCTTGGTAGGCAATGGGATAGGGCCTCTCATGTCAACCCCTGTCTTCTCGACTATATCTCTAATGTAATCACATACCTCATTTATCTTTGCAATTTCCGTACTGGCTAGTTTGATTCTCGCTTTCTGCATTTTGATAAGATCCTTTGCTTAAATGTGAAAACAGGAGTTTGCTTCATGAAAAGCTCAGCTTGCCATGACCCCAATCAAGAGAGTGTTTTGGCAAAGAGTTTTATTTCTTTACCAGCTCTATGCACATCCCGGCAGCTACAGTAGCCCCGGAGTCCCTAACTGCGAACCTGGACATCTCGGGAATATCCTTCTGCTTCTCTATTACCAATGGAGAAACAGGCTTTACCTTAATAATAGCTGCATCCCCGTTCTTTATGAAGTCAGGGTTTTCCTGTATTACCTCGCCTGTTGCAGGGTTCAGTTTTTTCTCTATAGCTGTTATCTGGCATGCCACCTGAGCTGTATGTATATGGAACACAGGCGTATAGCCAACTGTAAGAACGGTTGGATGGTTCAAAACAACGATCTGGGCTGTAAATTCAGTTGCAACTGTAGGGGGGTTGTCTACGTGGCCTAATACGTCGCCTCTTGCTATGTCTTTCTTTTCAATTCCCCTAACGTTAAATCCTATATTATCGCCAGGCTCTGCTTTCTGCATCTGCTCATGATGCATCTCTATGGTCTTAACCTCTCCTTTAACTCCTTTTCCTTCCCTGGCAGGGACCACTATAACCTTGTCCCCTATCTTCATAACGCCAGTCTCGACTCTTCCAACCGGAACAACGCCTATGCCTGTAATATTATAGACGTCCTGGATAGGAAGCCTTAAGGGCTTGTCTGTTGGCTTTTCAGGAGCATTTAGGGTGTCTAATGTTTTAAGCAATGTTTCCCCCTTGTACCAGGGCATCTTGTCGCTCTTGTTGACTACATTCTCGCCAACCAAAGCAGCCTCTGCTACGAATGGTATCTTTGAAGGATCGTAACCTACGGTCTTCAATAGGGTAGAAACCTCTTCCTTAACCTTGTTGAACTTGGCTTCGTCATAATTAGCAGCGTCCATCTTGTTCACTGCAATTATCAACTGGTTAACACCCAAGGTTCTTGACAGGAAGATATGCTCCTTTGTCTGTGCCTGGACACCCTCAGTTGCTGCAACACAAACAACACCGGCGTCTGCCTGTGCAGCCCCAGTAATCATGTTCTTAATGAAATCCTTGTGGCCAGGGGCATCGATTATCGTGAAGTAATATTTTTCTGTATCGAACCTTTTATGAGCCAGGTCAATCGTAACTCCCCTTTCCTGCTCTTCCTTCAGGTTGTCCATGACAAAAGCAAACTCAAAGCCTGACTTCCCCAGTTCCTTAGCCTTCTCTTTCAGCTTTCTCATAGCCTGTTCATCTATGTTCTTAGAATCATATAGTAATCTGCCTACTGTAGTTGATTTTCCATGGTCAACGTGACCAATAAATACCAAGTTTATATGTGTTTTTTCTTTAGCCATAATATACCACCTTATTTTATTTATTATTGTTTAAGTTTATATCATAATTGGAATTTAGTTTTTGTTTATAAAGGTTTTGGAAATACAAAGACATTTTATGTTCCATTAAGGAGATTTCCATTTTTGTAATGAAAAACCAAAAGATATATAAAGTAGCATATCCAAGAGAAAGGATAATAAGGGATTTTAATCCTATTAAACAGTAGATTGCGAGGTGAAAAAATGAGAGCAGCATACATCGTTGCACTTTTTATGATTGTCCTGATGGTAGGATGTGCAACTAAACAGACAGAGGCACCGGCAGCAGAAACGCCAGCAGCAGAGGCACCGGCAGCAGAAACGCCTGAAGCGCCAGCAGTAGCGGAAACGCCAACAGAGGCAGAGGCTCCAGCTGTTGTTGAAGGGGATATCGTGATTACAAGCGCGGGCTTTGATCAGGCTGAAATGACAGTAAAGGTAGGGACAACATTAGCAATAAAATCAGCTGAAGGGGTACACCAACTGACTGTAAGCGGGATAAAAACACCAATTACAAACCTGCGTATAGAAGAAGGAAGCGCACAAGAGGTAACATTTGACAAGGTAGGGAAAGCAAGGATATTCGATATATTTACAAAGAAAAGCGCTTATGTTACTGTAACGGAAGAAACTGTCAGTGAAGCTGAAGAATAAAGCTAGATTTTTCTTTTTTGTTTTTCTTTAAAAAACCAAAGATATTTATATAGGTAAATATAGGGACAGGCTATGAGGAAAAAAATAGGGCATAAACATCTTGTTCTGATACTGGCTCTTCTGGTTATTATGCTTATACTGATCTTTACTTTTTCAGTCTATGAAGGTTCTACGGAGAAAGGGCCCTCACTGGAAAAAAAACCGGACACTGAAAAGAAAGAGGAGTATTCTGTCCAAGAAATCATCGAGCCCCATGATGTAATCCCGGATGAAAGTGAGGAGATTCCCCTGATAGAGGAGAATGAAAAGGAGATTGAGATTTTAAACGAGGTTACGGTTACAATAAGAAACCTAAGGTTCTATCCGAATGAAGTAACAATCTCACCAGGGACAACTATAAGATGGTTTAATAATGATACTACGGCGCATAAGGTAGTAGCCTATGACAGGCTTTTCTATGGCCCAAGATTAAATCCAGGGGAGGAGTACACTTTTACATTTACCAAAGAAGGGTCACACAGCTATTTTGATGCAGTATTCCCTAAGATAGGCAGGGGCAAAATTGTTGTTAAAGGAGAACCGCTGCCTATAACCGGAGGCGTTATAGGAATTGACCTGGACAAAGAGGAAACCAACGGCAAATTTGCCTTATTGACAATTTTATTTATAGTAATGATATTTGCATTAAGCCACGGGATTCATACACATTATAAGAAGATTTGAAATGAATTTTGTGTAAAAAAGAAGAAAAAGAAAAAAAGAATTATCTTCCTCTTGCCATCTTGGCACAGGAGATGTCGCCGTTCTTGTCTATGAAATACAAGAAACCCTTCTCCTTCTTGATGCCGGTCTTTTCAACAACCTCAACCTTGGCTTTGCCTTTTTTCCTTCCTCTTGCCATCTTGGCGCAGGCTACATTCCCTTTCTTATCCACAAAATACAGAAAGCCCGGCTTTTTCTTCACTCCAACTTTTGCTACTTTTTTTGCCATTTTTTATTTACCTCCTTTATCTATAATATTTTCTAAGACCTGGAAATCCCCCGTCTTAAAATATAGCTAATTATAGACGAGAAAGAAAGACAACTTATATTTAAATGTTTTGGAAATACCGGCGATAATGAAGGAATCAATTTCTATGTTAAGGGTTTTTTCCTTCAACAATGCCAGTGACACTTCTTAACATATGCCCCTTAATCCTAAAATCATAGAACTTACCAAGCTCTAGCCTTCCCTTAACACCAACTATTAAGGGATAAGTGCCAACCTGCCTACAGAAGGTTGTATTGCCGTCATAAACGTCCGCCCTGGCGTTTCTTAGAATTGATTCCAGAGGAAGAAGCCTTCTCAACATAGGCAGATCAATTCTCTGCCTGACCTCATTCCTCCATCTCCAGTAATGCCTCCTGTTTTTCCTTAAGAACTTATTCCCGCATTCTTCGTAGAGAGGGGTTCCTTCAAATATACTTACCTGCCTTATGTTTATCCTTCTTAATAACAAATTCTCTTTTAAGATCTTATTCAGCCAAAACATATTTCTTGTATGCGTCTCTCTGTTTTCACCTTTAAGCCCGAATAGGATATTGATGCCTGGAAGTAAGGCAGGCATTCCGTTATTTCCCCTTTTACTGCCGTACCTGTTTAATACCTTAACTGCCTCATAAGTTTCTTCAGGGCTGCAGTTCAGATTATTTTCCTTTACAAGAGTTTCGTCAAAACTCTCTACACCAAAAGCAGCTATGTTTCCTTCAGTGCAGTATTTGATAACAGCCTTAGTAAGATTGATGCCTTTTTTGGTGACCACGCTTTTAGGGTTGACGTTGTCAATATGCAAAACATCTATAGCAGGAAAGGATTTTCTTATGCTTTTTAAAAGCTCAACTGCATCAGGATAGAGATAAAAGTCAGACTGCTTGCCTAATCTGAAGTGCCTGCAGCCTAAGCTGTATAATGATTTTATTTCTCTCAGGATGTCATCTTTCTTCCTAAAGCTAAGACTGTGCTTTATGGGCTCTGTGCAGAATGAGCATCCTTTCTTCCTGGAGCAGCCATGGCCTGTCTCTATCTCCATTATCCTTAAGTTCGGAATCTGTTTTGTTATATCTGAACCTTTTACAGCATATTCCTTTATCCCATCATAACTAAAATCGAATAGTTCTATCTTATTGAACATGCTTAAATCGCTTTTCTCACTAAATTTTCCGCCTTCCAACTGGGTGCCAAAAACAGCAGGGCCGGTTAATATTTTTTCACACCTTAAATCCCTGATTAGATCTGAAACCTCTTTTAAGGTGCCTGGCAGGGCAGATAGGTACTTGCCAGGGGTATGAACCCCAAGAATAACTATAAGGAGGGAGGTATTATCAAGGATATCTTTTATTCTACTGATGTTTTTTGTTAGGTTGTAGATTTTAATGTTTGTTTTATGATTGATCTCTTTCTTTTTTTCATCCAAGTTGTAATACTTAAAAAACCTTAGGTCGTCTATTGTGATGTAATCAATATGGTTAATAGGGTCAAGATATCTAAAATAGCCTGCTATGTATCTTGGGTATGTTCCCAGATATGGAGGAACGCCCAGGCCGGCAGGCTCGTCTGTGTAGCAGTCAAGTATGGTTACCATAGTAAAGAGAATTATCGTAAAATATAAAAAGTTTACATATTTTAAGAAACTCAATAGAAAATGAGAAAATTCTTTGTAAAGTGGATTTTAGGAAGTTACATACGCTTATTTATTAAGCAGATAAGCGGTGCAGAAAACATACCTAAAAAAGGAGCATATCTTATTGTTTCAAACCACAACAGTATGATTGATGGCGTAGGGATAATATATGCCGTACTTAAAAAAACAAACAGATTGATTGGCGTGGTAACTAAATTCAGACCGATAAGAAGAACGAGGATAAGCAGGTTTCTCAAAACGTTTTTTGAAGGTTTTGCAAGATTGTTTATAGAGTTCATATCTGCCTGGGAAAAGAGGGTTACTGACAGGGTTGCCGTCAGACTAAAGAAAGGCAAACCAATGCTGATATTCCCTGAGGGATTTTCCAACCGCAAGAAAACGCTTTTCAAAGCCAGAACAGGAGCAGCAAGGATTGCTGTCCTCTCAAAAGTTCCTGTACTGCCAATAGGGGTTATGAACTCCGAGAAGATACTTCCAAGAAACGTATATTTCCCAAGATTTTACAGGGCGATGATTAAAATCGGCAAGCCGTTTACACTTGAAAAATATTACGGAAAAGAGAATGACAAGGCTGCCCTGGAAGAAGCAACAATTGTTATTATGAAAAAAATCAGCAAACTCTGTGGGAAGGAATATCCTATAGGATAATTTTTCAGCAAGAAGGTTATTGCGGAAGAAGGCGGTATGATTTTTAAATCGTATTCCATAAGAAATCTTCCAGCTTTCATGAAATAATCTATTCCTGAGAGCAAAGTAAGTATCACTGCTGCCAGCATAAACCACCAGCTAAACGGAAAATCAATGATAACAGCTACAATGGCCACTATCTGGGATATTGTCTTTATCTTTCCAAAAGAGCTGGCATGGATTGTTACTTTATCTGATAAAACAAGCCTTAAGCCTGTTACTGCGAATTCTCTTGCTATTATCAGGAATGCCATCCAGGCAGGAACGCCCCTGCCAATTAAGAATATCAATGCTGCTGAAACAAGCAACTTGTCTGCCAACGGATCTGCTAATTTGCCAAGCTTTGTTACCTGCTTATTTTTTCTTGCTAAATAGCCGTCTAAGGCATCTGTCAAGGCAAGCATTACAAAAAAGATGGCTGCAATATACTCCATGTATTTTGTCTTGATATATAACAAAACAATAAAAACAGGGATAAGAATTATTCTTAGAATTGTTATTTTATTAGGGGTATTCATTATTTTAACTGATTTATATTATTATTTAAATCTATCCATTGAACGCTTTATTGAACGCATCGACCATCTCCTTGTTGCGGTCTATCAGGATGACCTCCTGCAGGCTTTTCTCGTTGAAATTTATAATAACTTCGATCATAGCAATAGCTGCCTTATCCCTAGGAACGCCGCCTACGCCAGTGCCCATGCCAGGCATCGCTATTATTTTCAGGCTGTTCTCATCAGCACATTCCAATGCAGCTCTTGTCGCTTCTTTTATATTACCAACATCAATTAAAGAGGCAGGCTGCTCCATTGTAGGGGCATGGATAACATGCCTGCACTTTAGCCTTCCGGAGGTTGTTAGAACAGCAGCGCCTACCGGGATAGGGGCCTTGCTTACAGCCTCTATCTCAATCCCGTCTCCGCCAGAACGTTTGATGGCTCCTGCAACACCGCCGCCCATATAGCCATAGCTGTTGGCAGCATTAACAATAGCATCTACCTCTAAACCAGTTATGTCACCCTGCTTAATTGTTATCTTCATTTTATTCTTCAGGTTTTATCTTGAGCGCCTCATCCTTGAAACTAGGCGCTCTAATGTGTCAATCTTTCTCATCAGTTCAAGCTTTTCCTTGTCCATATCTAATAATTTTCCTGCAAATCTTGTCAGTTCAAAATCCTCTTTTTTTATATTCCTGCTTATCGCAGTAAACTTGCTTATTTCGTCACCTAAAACGCTGGTCTTGGACAAGATGCTGGAGGCATGATCCCTTAATTTATTATATTCGCTGATATTTGTCCTTAAATTTTCGGTCTGGATGCTTAATTCCTTACTTAGCTCTTCCTCACATTTTTCCATGACCCTTTTCTGGGTCTGGGCCTTTAACAGCCTGAAATCATAGATCTCTTTATCCAGCCTCTCTCTCATCTCTTTTATCAGGCCAAGATTTTCCTTAAAGTTGTTCAGGAAGGCATCCTGATTCTGTTTTACATCATTAAACTCCTGCTTAAAACCTTCCATCTCCTGTTTTAATGACAGAAATGCATCCTTGTTTTCACTTACACTTTTATTTATCTCGTCAATGCCTTCTTTTATCTTCATCAGGTCCTTTATCTTCTGGATCATTTTTTATGGAATATATTTCAATGCTTTTTCCTGAGCAGGAACTTCATCCATAAAATCCTTCGGGGTTGCCATCGGCTCGCTCGGAGCCTGCCATTTTTTTAAGAGCGGCCCCTCCCCGTAAGGGGGGCTAGACGCCATAAATTTTGTTGGCACAAAATTTAAATTGACCCCCCTCCGCCGAGGATGTGCAAGGGAATGCATCGCTCACAAAATGATGGCAACCTTCATTTTATGGATGAAGTTCTGAGCAGGTATTCTCTCAGCTTCAAGACAGCGATTCTCCTGAATCTTTTTACCTCTTCTACATTTTCTATCTCGCCATAGGTATGCTCAGAGCCTTCAGGAACAAATATAGGATCATGACCAAAACCGTGCTTTCCCTTAATGCTTAGGGCAATCTTTCCCTTCTCGCTTCCCAGGAAAGCAAGAGGCTTTTTTCCGGGCTCGCAATAGGCAACAGCAGATATGTACATGCATCCCCTGTTTTTCATGCCTTTCATAAGACTTAATATCCCCTTAAGGCCTATCCTCTTGTGGATGTATGCAGAACTAGTGCCAGGAAAGCCGTTTAAGGATTTTATGAATAACCCTGAATCCTCAGCCACTACGGCTTTGTTAAGCTTATCAGCAAGCTGCTTTACTGCTAATTTAACAATCTCTTCAGGATAATCGCTCCTCAGTTCAGGGTAATCTATGTTAACCTGCTCGACCTTTATACCCGGCTCAAGAATCTGCTTAAATTCCCGTACTTTGTTAGGGTTGTGCGTCACAAAGAAGATTTTCATAGTAACAGGATAATCTGAAATTTGAAGCTAACTGTCTTTCTTAACAATGTCCAACTTTATGTTCAATTCCTTAAGCTGCTTATCATCTACCCCGGAAGGAGAGCCTTCCATCAGGCTTTCTGCGCTTTTTGTCTTAGGAAATGCAATAACCTCCCTTATGGAATCGTTGCCGGTCAATATCGCGGCTATCCTGTCCATGCCGAAAGCTATCCCGCCGTGGGGAGGAGCGCCATACCTGAAGGCTTCCAGGAGAAAGCCGAATTTCTCATGGGCTTCTTTTTTTGATATGCCTAAAACACTGAATATCTTTTCCTGCACCTCTCTCTGATGGATCCTTATCGAGCCGCCGCCAATCTCTACACCATTCAAGGTAAGGTCATAGGCTTTTGCCTTTGCTTTTTCGGGCTCTTTGTCCAGCAACTTAACATCATCATCCTTTGGAGAGGTGAATGGATGGTGGACTGCGACATGCCTCTGCTCGTTTTCATCATACTCTACAAGAGGGAAATCAGTGATCCAGACAAATTCGTATGTATTCGCTTTTATCAGGTTAAGCTTTTTAGCCAGATGGATCCTTAGGTTGCCCAAGGCGTCATTCACAATAAAATGCTTCTTGTCAGAAACAAAAAGAAGCAGATCACCCTGCTTTGCATTTAGCTTCTTAACAAGCTCTTTCTGGACCTTCGGGCTGAAGAACTTTACGATTGAGGATTCTAAACCATTGTCTGTAACCTTTATCCAGGCAAGGCCTTTTGCATCATATACCTGAACAAGGCTTATCAGCTCGTCAATCTCTTTCCTTGATAATGGGGAGCTTTTGACATTAATCGATTTTACAACCCCTCCTGCTTTTATATTGTCTGTAAAAACCTTGAAGTCTGAGCTTTTTACTATATCTGTCACATCTGCCAGCTCTAAGCCGAATCGCAGGTCTGGCTTGTCTGTACCGTACCTGTCCATTGCCTCGCTGTAGGTTAATCTCCTGAAAGGTATTTTCAGGTCTATATTAAGAACCTTTTTCCATATCTGCTTCATAAGCCTCTCATGAATATCATAAATATCCTCTTCATCTATGAAGGACATCTCAACGTCTATCTGGGTGAATTCAGGCTGCCTGTCTGCCCTCAGGTCTTCATCCCTGAAGCACTTCACAATCTGGAAATACCTGTCACACCCGCTGACCATCAACAGCTGCTTGAACAACTGGGGGCTTTGAGGAAGGGCGTAAAACTTTCCGATGTTTACCCTTGAAGGCACAAGATAATCCCTGGCACCTTCGGGTGTTGATTTTGCGAGCATCGGGGTCTCTACTTCCAGAAAATTCTCCTTATCATAAAAATCCCTGACAGCTTTTACGGCCTTATGCCTTACAGCAAGATTTTTCTGCATACCCGGCTTTCTTAGATCTATATACCTGTACTTAAGGCGCATGTCCTCATTAATGTCAATCCTGTCATCAACCTCAATAGGAGGGGTGTCTGCCTTATTCAGGATAGTCAATTCTTCAATAAGAACCTCTATCTCCCCTGTTTTGAGCTTTGGGTTTTCCAGGCCTTTACCCCTTGGCCTTACCTTTCCCTTAACCCGGATCACATCCTCTCTTCTGAGGTGCTCTGCATTTGAATGGACCTTTTTATTATGCCTTGGATCGAAAACTATCTGGGTTAAGCCGTAACGGTCCCTTAAGTCAATAAAGATTATACCGCCATGGTCCCTTCTGCTGTTGGTCCAGCCGCATAGGACTGCATCCTTTCCCTTATCCTTCTTTGTCAGTTCCCCGCAGGTACTTGTCCGCATCATAAGAGCATAGATTTACAGAACAATTTATAAACTTTATCATAATCCCATGCTTTATGTCGAATGAATTATTATGGATCTTATTATTAGCAGTAACCTTTCTATTGCAGATAGTAGCTTACAGATTCTTCGGAAAGAAAGGATTGTACGCATGGATAGCCATGGCGGTCATCATAGCAAACATCCAGGTGATGAAAACAATAGGGGTTTTCGGGATGGTAACTGCAATGGGGAATATAATATATTCAACCACCTTCCTGGCAACAGACATATTGTCAGAGAATTATGGAAAAAAGGAATCTACGAGAGCTGTCTGGGTGGGGTTTTTTATCCTTATTGCAGTTACAATAGTCATGCAGCTCTGCCTGCTGTTTACACCGCATGAGTCAGACATCTTAAACCCGGCGATGCAGCAGCTTTTTAGTTTATTGCCGAGGATTGCGATAGCGAGCCTGACAGCATACATAATATCACAGCTGCATGATGTATGGGCGTTTGATTTCTGGAAAAGGCTGTTCAAAGGGAAGCACTTGTGGATAAGGAATAATTTCTCAACAATGACTTCACAGCTGCTGGATAATATTGTCTTTACATGGATAGCCTTTGTGGGATTTTTCGGGCTGTTCGGATGGGGACAGGTCTTTACATGGGACATCATCATAGAGATATTCCTGGTCTCGTATGTTATGAAATGGATCGTGGCGGTATTTGACACGCCTTTTATATATTGGAGCAGGGCTATTAAGAAGAGGTATCTTAAAAAGGAGGATTAATTGAATCATCCCAGCCATTCCTTCTTCAGCTTCCTGAAGTTGCCTTCTTTTATCGATTCCCTTATCTTTTCCATCAGCCTAAGGATGAAGTTGAGGTTATGTATGGAGGAAAGACGGAAATATGTCAGCTCTTTTGACTTGAAAAGGTGCCTTAGGTAGGCCCTTGAATGGTTCCTGCAGGCATAACAACTGCATGCCTTGTCAATCGGCTTTTTGTCGTCTTCGTACCTTTTATTCTCTATGTTAAACCTGAACTTGTTTTTCATGGTGCCGCCGGCAGAAGGAGAGATGTAGACATGGCCTCTCCGGGCCCATCTTGTTGGAGCTACACAGTCGAACATGTCAATACCTCTTTCTACTGCGTTAAACAGGTCCTCTACTGCGCCTATGCCCAAGAGGTGCCTTGGCTTTTCTTTGCTTAATAAAGGGATGGTCCAGTCAAGTATCTTATGCATGTCATGTTTTGATTTTCCCAAGGAACCACCAATGCCAAACCCGCTGAACGGAAGATCATCCATGAACCCTGCACTTTTTAACCGAAGGTCCTTGTATGCGCCTCCCTGGACTATGCCGAAAAGGGCCTGCTGCTTATTGTAATACTTGAGGCATTGCTCTGCCCATCTGTGGGTTCTTTGCAGGGCCTCAGCTGTATAGGCTTTATCCGATAAGGGAGAGGTGCATTCGTCAAAGGCAAATATAATATCACTTCCCAGATTGGACTGTATCTCCATAGATTTTTTAGGGGTTAATTTCAGCTTATTGCCATGTATCGGGTCGCGGAAGCTAACGCCATGCTCATCAACATGGGCAAATTTTTTATGGTCCACATTAGTGTCACTTTTTTTATCTTTAAAATCAAGATAGTTATCGGCTATCTTGCCGACATTATGCTCAACTGCAAACCCCAAAGAGAAGGCCTGGAAGCCGCCGGAATCTGTCACGATGGGCATGTCCCAGTCCATAAACCTATGCAGGCCGCCTAACCTCTTAATCAACTCATCCCCGGGCCTTAGATGGAGATGATAGGTGTTGGCCAAGACAACAGAAGCGCCTAAATCAATGATATCCTTATTGTCCAAGGCCCTTATTGTAGCTGCGGTCGCAACAGGGATAAAGACTGGGGTTTCGAAACTTCCGTGCCTTGTCTTAACCCGGCCTATCCTTGCCAAAGAATTCTTATCTTCTTTTAGAATATCAAATTTCATTTCTTCTTTATCTTTTCTTTATGTCATACATTATTTCTTCAAGCTTCTTTAAATTCCACTTTATAGAATCAGATTTTCTTCTTAATTCAGTGTTTCTCAGGTTGAACTTCAGGAATTCACCGAAGATCTCTTCTACAAGATTTTTGATCTCCTCAACCTCTTTTTGATCCTTATAAGCTATTGTCACTGCTTTTCTTGCCAATTCCCCTGTTAAGTCACAGATGCCCATAAGGTAGTCCTCTTCAGAAACATTTAATGCTGAAACTGTTGGGATCTTCTTATCTTTTATGAAGCCGTAATATGTGAGGGCTTCAGAGTATTCCTGCATTGCCTGGGAATAAGAAGGTTCATAAAATAATCTTGCATTGGAAGAGGCAAGCTTGTCCAGATTTTGCTTCTCTTTTTTAAGGCTGCCAAGAAGGAGCTTTGCTTCCCTGATATCTTTCCTGTGGATGGTGTATATAAGCTGCTTTGAAAGCTTTAAGACATCCCTTGATTTCTTGATGAGGTCTTCCCTGTCAGAGTCGTATCTAGCCAACCTTTCCCTTATTTTGCTAAAATCCTTCTTGTCGATCATCTTACTTCCACTAATCTGATTTTGATAGACCTGATATCCAGATATATTTAAAGGTTTGGCATAAATAGAAAGGTTTATATATAAAGATATTTAAGATTAACCATATGGCTAGTGCGTTCAGGAATGTGATAGAGTTTTTTGGAGATATCGGGTTATATGATGTAGTCCTGCCCTTTCTTCTGGTATTTACGATTGTTTTTGCTATACTGGAGAAAACAAAGGTTTTCGGGACAGAGAAGATAGGAGGAACTGAATATTCAAAAAAGAACCTTAATGCTGTGGCGTCATTTGTTATAGCGTTCTTTGTAATAGCATCATCAAAACTGGTGGAGATAATAACAACTGTCTCATCCTATACTGTTATACTACTGATGCTTTCCGTACTGTTCCTGCTGTTAGTAGGCTCTTTTATGAAGGAAGGAGAGGGAGGCTTTTTGACAGGAAACTGGAATTATTTCTTTATGCTTATGATGTTTGTAGGGATTGTCCTTATATTTGTATATGCTTTAGGATGGTGGAATTCTATCTGGGACTTTTTCAGGTTTGAGACAGGAGGAGAGGTTGTCGGATCCATAATACTGCTTACTATTATTGTTTTATTCATATGGTATATCGTCAAGAACGAGCCGCATAAGGAAGGAAGCAAGGGAGGAACCGGAACTTCAAAATAAAAACGAGGTGTTTAATAAAATGAGCAATGCATATAATCTTGAGGAATTTGTTATGATTTTGGATTCTTGGGGATTGACAGACGTGATGTTGCCATTCTTACTGATTTTTGTTGTGATATTTGCACTGATGGCAAAAACAAGGGTGTTAGGCGAGGATAAAAAGAAGTATAACCTTGTTGTGGCATTGGTTATAGCCTTACTGGTCGTAATACCTCATGTTCTTAACTACTACCCGCCTAACGGGGATGTTGTAGAGATAATCAATACAGCACTGCCACAGGTCTCTATTATTGCAGTCGCTGTAATAATGCTGCTGATCCTGATAGGACTGTTCGGAGGAGAGGCAAAATGGATGGGGTCAAGCCTGTCAGGGTGGATAGCTATCGTGTCTTTTATAATAATATTAGTCATATTCGGAGGAGCAGCTGGATGGTGGGGAAACTGGTCATGGTTCCACTCTTTCCTAGGAGGGGAGACGGTCGCAATCATAGTGATGATACTGGTCTTTGCCATAATCGTATGGTGGATAACCAGAGGGGAAGGCAAGGAGAGCGAGGTTAATGCATTATCACAGGTAGGAAAGTGGGTAGGAGACATGTTTAAGAAATAAAAATGGCCACCTTCCTAGACATAGCTGGATTACAGCAGTTCTCTACTTTTTTTGTTTTTGTATTTGTATGGCTGGTGGTCTATGCTGTGCTGATATATTCCAAGATCCTTGGAGAGAATAAGGCAATACATATCATAATAGGGCTTGTAATTGCCCTGCTTGTGATGTTTTCACCTACTGCGATAGGTACTATAGAGTATATCGCGCCATGGTTTGCAGTTGCATTTATCTTTGTGATCTTTGCGACAATCGCCATGAAACTGCTGGGGGCAACAGGGGTGGAAAGCCTAGGCTCACTCAGGCTTATAACGTTTGTTGTTATAGTCCTTATTTTCTTAGTAGGAACATTAAGCTACCTAAGACAGCAGATTACAGTGCCTGGAGAGAACGAGACAAGCGTAGATTACTCGAAAACAACTACAATACTGTTCCACCCTAAGATACTTGGAATAATGTTCGTCATGATAATAGCCATCTTTACGATAGTTCTTATGGCAGGCAAGCAGTATGCCTGAACAGTTGCCAGTTAAGGATTTTGAATTAAGATTACTATGCTAAATTTATGGCTGGAAGAAGAGCATATTAAATATTATCTAAGAAATTATCTTTTCTTCCCTATCCCAGAAGCAGATGACATCCTGCCCAGCTTATTGACGCTTTCTGTCAAGGAAGGAAGGACCTTTGAAAAGACCTTTTCCATGGCCTTTATCTCTGTCCCTACATTGGTAAGGTTTTCATCGTATTCAGATATCTTGCCTAACATGCCCTGGTGCAAAGAATCAAAAGAACCTTTTAAGTCAGTAATCTGCTGCTGCAGTTGAGCCAGCTTGGATGTTACCTCATCCTTCCAATTGATTATCTTTTTAATCTCCTTCTCCTTTTCTTTCCATTTCTCTTCCACAATAGCCTCTGCTATCTCCTCTATGCTCTCCCTGTCTTCCTGCGGTGAAGGAGGAGGAGCCATGCCCTGCTGATCAGGAGGCATTCCCTGGGCATACTGGTCGGGGTATTGTTCAGGAGCATCAGGATAGCCGTAACCCTGATCGTATCCCTGAGAGCCGTATTGATCCTGAGAAGGAAAAGGGGGCTGACCGGGAGGCATTCCCATATCCGGGGGCATATCCTCCATAGCTTCTTTTTTCTTGCCAAATAACGCCATAATCCACCATCTCTTTTTTAATGTCCTATACCAAATGCTTTACATTTCTTTGTAAGCAAACGACATATTATATTATTTCTATAATCATTTGTGTCGTTTGCTATATATAAATCTATCTTTTTTCAAAAAAAATTTAATATGAAAATTTATACCATAAACTAATTAAGCAAGGGCTTTTTACTCAGCTTCTCATCTATGATCTCTTCAATCTCGTTATGGGTGACGAAGTTCATAGGCTCCCACATGCTGATATATCTCTGCAAAACGTCTACATCCGCCTTTTTTGCGCAGGTTTTAAACTCCTTGATAATCATCAGGACCTTGTCCTTTATCTCGTTCGTCTCTTTCCTAAGCTCATTTATATCCAAGGTAAGGGCCTTTATCTCTTTTGTCAACCTTGCGTTCCTGTTGATCATGTTTTCCTCAGTAACCCGCAACTCGGACTGAAGATTAGTGTACCGCTCTTCCAAAACCCTTAACCTGTTGATGGTTCCCTCAAGCTCTTCTGAGACAGGGCTTTCTTTGACCTTATCTTTCTGCTTGAAAAAGCCCTTTTTCTTTGGCTGTGGAGGCATGCTAAATATATTCCCAGATTCCCCTACCATAATCCCATAAAGATAGAAACATAATATAAACTTATGTTAGTATCTTAAAGTGAGAAACATCTAAGAAGATTTATTTTCCGATAACCTTGACACCATTCATGTAAGGAACAAGGATGGCGGGGACTTTGATAGTGCCGTCTTTCTGCTGGTAATTCTCTATGATGGCCCTTAAGGCCCTTCCGGTAGCGATGGCTGTTGAATTGAGGGTATGGACATAATCCTTTTCGTTATTTTTTGTGTACCTGATATTGGACCTGACAGCCTGGTAGGATGTGCAATTGGAGCAGCTGACGACCTCCTTATAGGCCTTCTCCCTGGGCATCCATACCTCTATATCATATTTCTTGGCAGCGACTATGCCTATGTCCCCGGTGCAGATGTTCATTATCCTGTAAGGCAGTTTCAGCTTCTGAAAGAGCTTCTCGGCATTCCCAATGAGCTCCTCGTGGAGCTTCCAGCTATCTTCAGGGCTGCAGAAGATGAACTGCTCAATCTTGTTGAACTGGTGAACCCTGAAAAGGCCCTTTTCGTCAATGCCGTGGCTGCCTATCTCTTTCCTGAAACAGCTTGAGATGCCGCAATACCTTAAAGGAAGATCTTTTTCATCCAAGACCTTGTCCATGAGCATTGCGCCAATAGGATGCTCTGAGGTCGCTATAAGGAAGAGGTCCTCGTTATCGCCGTCTACCTTGTACATCATGGTCTCGAAATCTGCTAAATCTGTTACGCCTTCGTATGGCTTTCTTCTTAGCATCAATGGAGGCTCAACAAGCTTAAAACCTTTCTTAACAAGAAAATCTATGGCAAATCTCTGCAAAGCCTGCTCCATCAAGGCAAGACCGCCAATAAGGTAGTAAAACCCTTTTCCAGAAACCCTGGCAGCATCATCAAAATTCGCAAGGCCTAGTTTCTCGATCAGCTCGCCATGGGGCTTAAGATCAAAATCCAACTTTCTTTTTACGCCCCATTTTCTTACCTCTCTGTTTCCGCTTTCATCCTTGCCAAAAGGAACGCTCTTGTGCAGAATGTTAGGAAGCCTCATAAGGCAATAATGGATCTTTTCCTGAAGCCCCTTAATCTTATCATCGGTCTCTTTAATCCTGGCAGGAAGCTCTTTTGCCTCCTTTACCTTGGCAGAGATGTCTTTGCCTGATTTTCTCAATGCGTTTATCTCGCCGGTTATAAGGTTTCTCTTGTGCCTTAATTCCTGGTTCAGCTGCAGGAGCTTCCTGTAATCCTTATCATCTGCTATCAATTCATCTACCCACCTGATCTTTTCCTTATCCTGCCTTTTCTCAAGGTCCTTCTTTACAACCGAAGGGTTTTCCTTTATGAATCTTATATCAAGCATATCTGTCTTAGATTGCTTATTTCTATTTAAACGTTTTGATTGTTTTAGGCGTTGTTGAAAATCTCGCTCCGCTTCGGGTTAGCAGCTTCAAAATCCTTGATGTTTTATAGTAATAGCTGACATCCCCCGACGGGTTGGCTAAACAAGAAAATTTCATAATCCATTAAATTTGTGAAATTTTCTCTAGTTCATAAAGTTAAAAACTTC
>JAHWHQ010000024.1 GCA_019323195.1 Candidatus Woesearchaeota archaeon
CACGGGTATCTGATAGATGCCTCAATGAAAAAATGAAAGCCGCTTTAATATCTTTAGGTTCACAAAGCTCGGAATGGACCATCGAGGAGATGAGAAAGTATTTTGACAGCGTGGATGATATAGACATAAAGAATGTAGAGGTCAACCTGTCATCAGACAAGTCAAACGTGCTGTATAACGGAAGGCCGCTGGGCAACTATGACTGCATATATGCCAAGGGAAGCTTCAGGTATGCGCAGACATTAAGGGCGATAACAGGGGCTTTCTATCCTACTGCCTATATGCCTATGAAGGCAGGGGCATTTACAGTAGGCCATGACAAGCTGCTGACGCATTTTTTCCTGCAGAAGTTCAAGATACCAATGCCTACCACCTACCTATCCTCATCACCGACAGCTGCAAAGAAGATCCTGCAGAAAATAAACTACCCCATAATATTCAAGTTCCCTTCAGGAACAGGGGGGAAAGGTGTTATGTATGCAGAGAGTTTTGCTGCTGCCTCATCGCTAATGGATGCGCTGGAAACATTAAGGCAGCCTTTCCTTATACAGGAGTACATAGAGACAGGAGGAGAGGACATAAGGGCTATAGTAATAGGGGATAAGATAGCAGCCGCTATGAAAAGAAAGGCTATAATAGGAGAGAAAAGGGCCAATGTGCATGCTGGCGGCGAAGGAGAGGCGTTCATCCCTGACGCGCACATGAAAAAGATAGCTGTCGAGGCAGCAAGGTCGATAGGTGCGGACATATGCGCTGTTGACATGCTTGAGAGCATAAAGGGCCCTGTTGTTGTTGAGCTTAACCTTTCCCCAGGTCTTCAGGGTATAACAAAGGCCACAGGGGTTAATGTTGCTGAGAGGATAGCGCAATACCTTTATTACAGGACAAAGCAGTTCAAGGAAAAAGGGACAAAGAGAGGGACAGGGGAGATAATGAAGGCGATAGCTGTGGAGAAAGGGGCTAAGGAGCAGCAGATAATAACAAACCTTGACTTCAGGGGTGAAAGGATACTGCTGCCAAAGCTTGTTACAACCATAGGAAAGTTCGATGAGAAGGATGAGTTTATCGTAAAGGTTAAGCGGGGAAAGATAGAGATCGAGAGGGCTTAGGCTTAATTTCTCCAATAGTTAAAAAGAATTCATTATCAGCTTTTCTTAGATGATCCTTATTTTAAACCTAAGTAAAATTCTCAAAACAAGAACCTATCATCAAGGATTATTGTCTGCGACCTTTTAGGGCCTACAGAAACCATGCACATCGGAACCCCTACAAGCTCTTCTATCCTTTTTATGTATTTCCTGCATTCAGCCGGAAGGTCATCAAATCTCTTTATATCCGAGATATCACAGCACCATCCGTCCATCTCTTCATAGACCGGCTTTGCTTTCTGCAGCTGTTCTATGTCTGTAGGGAAATCCTCTGTCTTTTTGCCGTCGATCTCGTATGCAGTGCATATCCTTATCCTCTTAAGCTGTGAAAAGCAGTCTATCTTCGTAAGCACAAAAGAGGTAAGGCTGTTTATCCTTCTTGCGTATTTTGCAACAACACTGTCAAACCATCCTGTCCTTCTTGCACGTTTTGTTGTTGTGCCGTATTCCCTGCCCATAAGCCTGAGGTATTTTCCCTGGTAGTATTCATCCCCTTCATTGCCCTTTTCCTCTGCCTCTTTCATGTGTTCATCTAATCTTGGCTCTATCTTATCCCAGGTGCCTTCATCCAGAGTCTGCTTATCTGTGCCAAGCTCAGTAGGGAAAGGCCCTCTCCCCACCCTTGTGGTGTATGCCTTGAGGATTGCGATAACCTCGCTTATTTTTTTCGGCCCAATGCCAAGGCCTGTGCATTGCCCTGCTGCTGTAGGGTTTGAGGATGTTACATAAGGGTAGGTGCCATGGTCTATGTCAAGCATCGTTCCCTGGGCGCCCTCGATAAGGATGTTTTTCTTATCATCGATTGCCTTGTTCAGTATAGGATATGCATCTTTTACAAAAGGGGCAAGTTTTCTTGCATCTGCGCTGTTATGCCCTGCAAATTCAGACATCCTCAAGCCGGTCCTTTCAACCTTGGCCATATAGCAGGGCCCTATCCCCCTGCCTGTTGTGCCTACCTTTTTCCCTGTTTTCCTGTCTTTCTCTATCTGCTCCTCTGTTATGACATGCGCAGAACTGCTTATAAGAAGGCTTTTTTCTGTAAGGGTAATACCCTTTTCCCCAAGGGTGTCTATCTCCTTTATGATCTGCTTAGGGTATATTACCATGCCGTTGCCGCAGATGTTCAGCTTGCCCTTATGGATGGTCCCTGAAGGAAGAAGATGGAACTTGAAGGTCTTATCGCCGACAACAACTGTATGGCCTGCATTATTCCCGCCAGTGGCACGTGCTATAACATCAGCTTTTTCTGCCAAGAAGTCAACTATCTTCCCTTTTCCTTCGTCGCCCCACTGGCCGCCTACAATAATTATGACCTTACTCATTATTAACCACCTCTGCTTTATCTGACCTTTAACTCAATAATGTAGTTTCTTAAGGTATTTATAAAGTTTTCTTGCTCATGCCATTAGATCTTCCCATTTTGCATCTTCCTTTTTCTCTGGATCGCTTTGTACAAAGGAAATAATCCTCTCGAATGGAGGTATGTGTACAATACCATATAAGGTATCTTTAGTTCTTCCATGATTTGTTTCGAGTTAAGACCCTCTCTAACTAAAGAGTCTATTTCCGGTCTTCTTATATTTTTTCTGGAGCTGGCTGGGGCGTAGTATCCAAGGGGTACTTGAATTCCCATCATAGAATCGGAGTACCCGAAGGCTTTTTTGATTCTTATTATAGGATAATCATCTGCCTGATTCTCTAACTCTAATATCCTACCCAATTCCCATGTACCTCCCCCTTCTATCTCAAATAATTCCCTAAGTTTTATGTGCACCTCAACTCTTTTATACCTAAAAATTCTTGCCAATTCCAGCCAGTTATGGGTTAAATGGACTATTCTTAATATCCTTATGTCTATCCCATTATATTCTTTTTCCCGTTGGAGGAATCTTTCGTGAATCATACCATATTTTGATTTCTTCTTTTTTATTGACCTCAAACGCCCCCTTTTTTTTCTGGAATCCCTATATTCTCCCATATATTGACTATAAAGGGAATCAATTATTTTTTTGTCCCATTCATCAGGATTATCTTCATATAATTTCTGGAGTTTCTGTATCATCCCACTCCCTGTTTTTCCAATAATCTTCTCTAATCTCCTAAGATCAGGAAGGTCATTTTTCTTAAATTCATTAATGGTTTGCCTTAATTTATCAATTATTGCATCATCATAAAAAAAATTAGGGTCATAATCATCAGGATCCTGCCCCCTTGCTATCCTTTGCTGTTGGCATAGCCAAACACTAATTTGCTTGTGGTTCCAATTACCTCCTTTTTTTCCCTTGCTTAATTTATAAAGCCTCTGTACTATACCCCCTCTTTCTCTCCCATACTTTTCTATTAATTCCTCAATAGAATTATTCCAATGGTCTTTTTCTAGACCTGCGTCTTCCTCAGGAGTATATTTTTTCCTTAGTGATTTATCCATAAAATGGGTAAATACCGAAGATTTATAAGTATTCTCTTATTTCTTTTTATCAGAATTTTTTTTTATCTTAGCGACAAAAAAACCCTCTGTATCGTTATCCTGCGGCCAGAGCCTTAGGCATTTTTTGATCTCCTGATTATAACTATTCCCTTCAAACTCCAGAACAGGAGCGCTTCTTTTTATGTCAAGTTTTATCTCTTCAAGCTTTGCATTCCCGTATTTATCCAGCAAGGAATCAACAACATTCTCGTCCTCTTCAGGCTCCAGGCTGCATGTTGAGTAAACTAAAGTGCCGTTATCCTTCAGTATCTCAAAGGCTGTATGAAGAAGCTGCTTCTGCTGGCTGCACAGCCTTTTTATGGCGTTAGGGTTCCATATCCCTATCGTCTTAAGGGATTTTCTTATCGTTCCTGTTCCTGAGCATGGGGCATCTACAAGTATACGGTCAAATCTTATGTTTGAACCTTTAAAATACCTGCCTTCCATCAGGGTTATAACTGAATTTGTTATGCCCATCCTCTGCATGTTAATGCCCAAAGGCTGGAGCCTTATGTACTGGTAGTCGTTTGATATAAGGATGCCCTTATTCTCCATGTACTGTGCTATCTGGGATGATTTAGAGCCAGGGGCTGCGCACATGTCAAGGATTATCTCACCAGGCTTAGGGCCTAAAACGACCGGCGGGATCATAGAGGCTGCCTCCTGCACATAGTAATAGCCTAAAGAGAACTCTACTGTGTTTCCTATGTCCCTCCTTCCCTGCTTATGCTCAACCCAAAAGCCTTCCCTGCACCAGGGTATAGGGGTTAATTTCCAGTCCTGCTCTTCCAGCCTTTTTTTGCATTCCCTTACTGAAACCTTTAAGGTATTTACCCTTACAGACCTTCTCAGGAATCTTAAGGATATCTCCTTGAATACCTGCCAGTCTGTCAATGCCTTGTAGCGTTCTATGAATTTTGGCTTGAATTCTATCTGCTGTTTCATGTTAAAAATAGTGAAAGAGGTTTTATTATGATAAAGTTTTTGGTTTTTTGGGTTTTTTAGTGGAGATAAGTCCAGTTTTATATATGCTTGGACATATAAGGCCCGTCTTTCTTATAGCCCAGCTTGGCAAAATATGCCCTTGCGCCTACTCCTGCTATCACTACCATCTTTTTCTTATAATAGGTTCTTGCAGTCTCCTCAGCCTTTTTGATGAGCTTTTTTCCAAGCCCGCGGTGCTGGTAAGATAAGCTGGACCTTTCACCGATCCTTACAGAAGGTGAATAGATATGGAGCTCCCTTATCAGGGCTGAATCATGTGTTATTTCCTTTCTTAACGAGCTTGAAGGAAACCTTAGCCTGCAGAAGCCAAACAATATGTCATTCTTTACATCCTCTGCTGAGATGAAAAATTCATTACCGCCAGAAGCTATGTAATGCCTTTCAAGGATACTTATCTTCCTTACCTTTATCTTCCTGTCCTTTCCAAGCATATGGCCTGATTCCCTGCACCTGATGCACCTGCACCTTGTTTTTTTATCACCCATCAATTGATGGATATACTGGCGAAGGTTAGTCCTGTCAACGCCTGCCTCTGTCATAAAGGTAGGTATGTCCCTCTGGACACGCGAGATGCGGCAGTATTCAGGGACCATGCCCTTGAACTCTGCTATAAGGCCCGCTGCCTTTTTTGTTGTTAAAGGAGCATATTCTTTCTTTTTCCACATCCTGTAGAGTCTTGTCCCTTTCAGGACCATGCAGGGGTATATCTTAAGCATGTCAGGCCGGAATTCCTCAAAGGCAAAGAGCGCCTGCAGGGACAAAAGGTCTTTTTTCCGGCTTACGCCTGGAAG
>JAHWHQ010000025.1 GCA_019323195.1 Candidatus Woesearchaeota archaeon
AGAAGTATGGTTCTGCAAGAGATCAAGCCAAACAATATAGGCTAACTTTATTCTGCGACTAAGAATGTTATTAATCCATACCACCAGTCTATAGCGGTCAAAGAGCGGTGACTGGTGGTTCTTGATTAAAGGAAAAAGAAATGGAAGAGTTTGTTAAAATGTTTAAGATATGGAAAAAGATAGGTTAAGAAAATTATTGGGGGGGAAATGCAGAAAATTTTCTCCATCAAAATTATAAGTAAGGAGAGGAAATCTGATCTACTTTTTTTATAGTAAATTCTCTTTTAATCCATTCTCTCAGAATCTCATCACTCACTTTAAAAAAACCATTATTCCGAGTTATTAATCCGTGTATTCTATGTAATTGGTTAAGGAGTTGAGTTACGTGGCTTGGAGCCATATCGACTTTTCCCGCCAATTCGGTTGAGTTTCTTACATTATAAAGACACAATGCTATAAAAACTCGTTTTGTTTTACCAGTCAATCTATTAAAAGCAGATAATAATTGGGCTGGGGGAGATAACATTATTTCATTAAAAGCCTTGAGGTATATTAGCCATATAATTTCTTGTGAGTTTTCTCTTTTGCAAATGTCATAAGCTTTAGAACCAATAAGTTGAAGATAATATGGTTTACCTTGAGAAACCCTTATTAATTCATCCAATGCTTTTTCATTGATTGTAATACCAACTTTTTCTAATCTAGATACCACATATTCTCTACAATATTTATCTTGAATTGGACCAACTTCTTGAATCTCAAAGAAGTTAAAAAAAGGCTGTTTCTCATCTAATAATAACTCTTTAAATCTATGATAGCTACTGGATACTACAAAACTAGCTTTACTATCGGAAATATAGCTTCTTAAGGACCATAAATAATCATTACCAAATTCAAATAATTCCTGAAATTCATCAAGAAAAATTACTATTTTTTTACCCTCAGATTTATGAATGCGATCTATGAGTTCAAAAGCGAAGTCGTAAGCAATACTTATTTTCTGGTTGTCTTTCAATTCAACCTTCAAAAACATTTCACTATCTTGTGTTATTGAAGTGCCTATTTTAACATTAATCTTTTCCTTGAGGTCTGCTATATATTTCTTGAATTTACTCATTGGATGTAATACGATTAATTTTTTTTGGAATTCTCTTGCAATAAAATTCGCAAATTCTAATTCTGTTTTGGGAATAATCTTTTCACACTTTATAAAAATTGGAATAACTTCTTCCTTTATTTCTTCTGCGAGTCTTTTCATTAGAGACGTTTTGCCAATCCTCCTTTGACCAGTTATGGCAAAATTAAGAGGGGCTTTGGAGATTAATTTTTCTCTTAGGCTTAGTATATAGTCTTCTCTATCAAAGAAAAAAGGTGGACCTACTTCTTGTCCTGCAAAAAAAGGAAGTTCCCCCATTTGAATCACCCCAATCATAACTCTATGATATCATAATATTATGATACTTAAAAAGGTTTCTATGATAATGTGGTTTTTAGTATACTAATTAGAGCTTGATTTATTTCCAGATGGGAGTAGCAAGATTAAAAAAATTATTATTAGTTAACTAATATAGAGTTTCACCATCCACCTTAGTACACGCCTATCCTACCTCAAACAAAAAACATCCCCATTCCCCCCATCATAATCTTTATAAAGATATTTCCAATACTGACAGGAAGATGAAACTTAACCACGTAACATTGGTTGTAAACAATCTTGAAAAAAGCAAGCTCTTCTACAGCAAGGCCTTAGGCCTCATCCCGGGCTTTGAGAAAGAGATCAGCGGTGAGCAGTACTCAAAGGTTACTGGCTATGATGGTCTAAGGTTAAGGTTTGCGGTCCTTAAGATTCCAGGCTCAGATGTTATTCTAGAGCTTGCCCAGTTTATCAACCCTCCTGCAACAATAAACAACGATTTCAGGCATATCGCCTTTGAGGTTGATGACCTTGATGCAGTCTACAGAAAGCTAAAATCCCTTGGCATTGAAACAGTTTCAGAGCCGGTCTTGATATCAGGCCATGGCAAAGGCTTAGACGGAAAGAGATTCTTCTATTTTAAAGACCCTGACAGGAACCTTATAGAATTGTTTGAAAAAAATAAAAACCTGTATTCTTCACAATGAAAAACAAGCAGCTAAAAGAATTACTTGAAAAGCAGCATTACGGCTTTGCAGGAGAGCATACTGCAGTAAAGATTTGTGAATGGACAAAAAAATCCTTAAGAAATGAAGATGTATGCTTTAAGGAAAAGTTCTACGGCATCAGGTCTCATCTCTGCTGCCAGATGAGCCCTGCAGTCAATTTCTGCTCTCATTCCTGCCTTTTCTGCTGGCGCCCGACAGAATACAACCAGGGCATGGAAATGAAGCTGGAAGACAAGCCAGGAGATATAATAGATAACTGCATCAAAGCAAGGAGAAAGCTTTTGAACGGCTTTTGGGGCAATAAGAAGGCAGACAGGAAGAAACTGAAAGAGGCGGAAAACCCCAACTTTTTTGCCATAAGCCTTTCCGGTGAGCCAACCCTTTACCCTAAACTTCCTGAACTTGTTGATGGGCTGAAAAAAAGAAAGATAACCTCTTTTCTGGTAACAAACGGCACAAACCCTTCTATGCTTAAAAGATTAACAGGACACCAGCCCACCCAGCTTTACATAACCCTGCCAGCTCCTGATAAGCAAACCTACACAAAGCTCTGCAAGCCCTTGATAGAGGATGGCTGGGAGAAGATAAAACAATCATTGTCCCTTCTTAAAAAATTCAAGAGAAGCACCATAAGGCTGACCTTGGTCAAAGGAATAAACATGCTAAAGCCAGAGAAATATGCTGAGCTGATTAAGAGATACAGCCCCTTGTTTGTGGAAGTAAAGTCATACATGTATGTCGGCTATTCCCAGAAAAGGTTAAAGATAGGGAACATGCCTGTCCATGATGAGGTAAAGGATTTTGCTAAGAAGATAGCTGAACACAGCGGTTATAAGATTGTGGATGAGAAAGAGAACAGCAGGGTTGTTCTGCTCATGAGAAAGGATTCCAAGGCTAGATTTCTATAATCCTACCGAAAGGCCCTGGGTTTACCATCCTTGTTTTCCCAGCCTTATCCTCCTTGCCCGCATTCTCATGCAGATGCCCTGAAATAACCAGATCCGGCTTCATCTTAAGTATAAAATTCTTGATGCTCTTGTTCCCGCACGCTTCCCCGCTTATGTTGTCCAGCTTAGTTTTATATGGGGGGGCATGCGTCACCAGGATTATCCTCTTGCCCTTGTTCCTCTTTATCTCTTTCTGGAACCTTTTTCCAGCATCGATAAATTCCTTATCAACGATAGAAAATCCGCTTCCTCCGTAGCCAAGAAACAGGTAATCGCCCTTGACAAGCCCTTTTTTATGTATATCTGTAATATTGGGAAATAGCTTTGTCAGCTGCCTTAGATCCATGTCACCCTCATGGTTTCCCGGTATGATAAGGACATCTTTTCCCAGCTCATTCAGCTGCATCAGCAATAGGTCAAGCTCATTCTCAAATATCGAGATGTCTCCTGCGCAGGCTATTATGTCCGCCTTTTTTGCCTTTTTCTTTATCTCCTTCAGCGCATTATTATTTCCATGAAGGTCAACAAATGCCAGGATTTTCATTTTAAGCTATAACTCTCACAAAAGCCTAACCGCCCATATAACCGCCCCTGCAACTAAGGGTATTGTCAGGTTATCATCAACCTTTAGGTTAAGTATCTTAAGATCAATACCTTCTAACAGCATCGCAAAGAAAGATGCTACTATAGCTTCAGAAGGGCTTACGAACAGCATGGCCCCTAACGAAGCGGCAACCATTCCTGCAATAACCCCTTCCACGAATTTTGTATTGTTGAAAGGATGCCTTATCCTTCCAAACGGCCCTACCAGCCTTGAAAAAGAATCTCCTAATGCCAATATCATTATTGAAGCCAAGGCTATCTCCTTCTCAAAAAGGACAACAACCAAAAAAGCTCCAATTAGATAAGCAATAAGCCCCTTGCCGGGAAATTCCCTTAATGCATCTTCCCTTTCTATATGTTCCAATAATCTCCATATTGCTTTAGGTTTTGCTTTCCTTACATACACAGACCCTGCCATTACCACGAGTGCAGCTATCAGAATAGCCATCGGCGTTAATAAGCCATGATACAGGAATGCGATCAGCAGCAACCCCACCAAGATATGGAACGGCTGCCTTTTTATCTCCAGCTTTATCCTTTCCATTTTTTTATAACCATGTAATGATTCCCTGGCCTGCAAGCGTGATTACAGTTACTAATATGCCGGCTATTATAACCCCTATTAGGTTTGCCCATGCAAATTTCTTATACCCCATGCCGAGCAGATACCCTCCTAAAGCCCCTGAGTAAGATCCTGAGCCAGGTATTGGAAGACCTATAAACAAGGCCAGCCCTATCCATCCCCATTTTTCAACATAAGGCTGTATCTTCCTTTGCGTCCTTTCAACCACCTTTTGATAGCACCTGTTGATTGGTCTTATCTTAAGGAAGAGGTGAATCACCTTATCCAGCATAAAGTATATTACTATTCCAAGTATAGCGTTTGTTATGACGCATATCAAAAACACCAGAAGCCAATGCATGCCAAACCCCTGCAGCGTTATCCCGTAAGGAAGATTAACCTTGCCCTTTAATATGCCTAAAGGTATGCTTAACCTAAGCTCGATGAACGGCAGCAATGTCACAAAAATAAGGATGATAATCTTCTGCAGCATTTTTATTGTAAAACTTCACTTATTCATATATCTTTCCATAACTCATCTCATAACAAACCCGCTGATCTTCTCTTTAAGGTAATCCTCTTTCTTCAGGGACTTGATCAGCTCTTCAGGATTCCTGAACCTCCTTTTAACCTTAGAGTAAATCCTGCCTTCCTTGATAAATGTTTTCCCGTATTTCTTCTTAAAATTAAGGACATGCTGTTCAGCCTTTAACGGCGGCCCTTCCCTTTCTATATAGCCTGATAATTCCTCTTTCTTTATCATAAAATAGAATAATGCCTTACCGTTCCACTTCCATCCATAATCCATAACCTTAAAATCATTCTCCTTTAATTTTTTATTGATAAACCCCAGAGCCTTGATAAGCTTGCACCCGATAACATCCTCTTTTCCTTTTTTTGGCATGACATCGATCAAAACAAGGGTATTGCCCTTAGCTTTTTTCTTAAGCATCTCCTCATTAAGTTCCTTCATCTCAAAAAAATCCTTTGAAGGGCCCTTGAGGAACCTCTTTGCCTTTTCCTTGAACAACTCAAACTTTTCCGTGCTTATCGAGGCAGCAGCGTTCCTTTCAGCATGGACAGGATCAATTATGACCAAAGGGGAATACGTCTTTGATTTGTTCAGCTCCATCATGACATCTTTCCCTTTCCAGTGGCTTTCTGCATCTATCACTACCTTATCCCCCCATCTTGCAGCGTTTCTTATCACGTTCTCAAAACCTTTGTAATATATTGTTAATATCTCGCATATATAGCCGGAAAACCCGTGGATATAGCTTTCAGCCCCGTAAACATTGGCTGACCTGCAAAACTGCTTTAATAACCTTATATCATCCTCAAGGTTTTTTCCTTTCTTTTTTACCCAGTTTGCATGCAATGGAGAGACGTCTGTTATATTCTCTGCCTCCCCGGATTTTTTTATGTCAAGAATAGGTATGATCTCAAGTGTGATGCTGCTTTCCTTTATCTGGAAGTAATCCCTGCTCCCATGCAGCCTTGTGATCTTAAAATTCCTTTTTTTCAGTATCTTCTCCAATAAGTCTGATATCTCTCCTGATCTTTCTTTGTATTTCTTATAGTCGAATTTAACAAATATGTCAGCATCATTCGCCTTTTTCAGCCATGTTCCTTTTATGCCTGATCCTCCCAAAACTGCCTTTGCATCCTTTAGGTTTTTGTTTATGCTGTTCAGGATGGAAGTTACACTATCCTTCACCTCTTTTTCTTCCTCTTTGCTTGGCTTTATCTCTTTTAATGCGCTTATCAATATTTCTTTCATTATTTCCTTATTTATCGGCTGATTTTAAAAACCTTATGGAAAAATTAATAAAGAGGTTAAGATATGATTAATAAAAAAGAGGTGTATGATGGAACCTATAACATTTTTGACATATCTGGCGGTTGTTCTATTATTGGGGATAATCTGCACCCTTCTCTCGCAGAAAATAAAGATACCTAACATCCTGTTATTGATAGCAACAGGCATCCTCATAAGCAACCTTTATTATAAGGGTGAATCTTTGATCCAGTTTCCTGACGCCTTCTTGACCTGTATAAGCGTATTGGCGCTGGTTTTGATAGTTTTTGACGCCAGTTCCAGGTTTAAGCTGGGTGAATTTACAAACTTCTCAGTGTGGGCCCTGAAATTGGCGGCAGTTTTTCTAGTGTTGAATGTAATCTTCCTGACCTTCTTGACCTTTAAGCTGTTTCCTGTTGGGTCAGTGCTTATAGCGCTCCTGTTCTCCACCCTTATGAGCGGCACTGCCCCTGACGCTGTTGTGATGATGTTCGGCAAATCCAAGAATAAGATTTTTGAGTTGCTGGAGGTAGAGGCAATTATCAATACCCCTCTTATAGTATTGCTTCCTTTCATAATAATTGATTTCATAAAGAGCGTTAAGGTGGAGTATGTCTTCTCTAAGTTCATCGAGCAGGTAGGGCCTTTTATCCAGCAGTTCGTTACAGGGATAGGCGCAGGCATGGTTGTAGGCCTTATAGTCTTAAAGATAATGAAGAGGAAATACTCAGAGACATTAAGCCCGCTGGCGATTATAACCTCTGCTCTATTGGCCTATACCATAGCAGAGAACCTTGGCGGGAACGGCGTTCTTGCTGTTACAACGATGGGCCTGTTCTTCGGCAATATCTATGTCACCCACAAGGTACAGTTAAGGGAGGTGTCAGCTTTTTTTGCCAACTCCCTGGAGATACTTGTCTTCATCCTGATAGGCCTCATTATAAAGATACCCTTCAACTCTTCCTTTATAATAAAGTCATTGATACTCTTTGCTGCATACCTAGTAATAAGGTACCTTGCAATAGAGCTTTCCCTGAATAAGTTGGGTTATAACTTAAAGGAAAAGCTCTTCATGACATTCAATGTCCAGAAAGGAATCGCAGTAGCAGTAGTTGCGTTCACATTGACAACCTTAAGTATAGCAGGCATAGAGACCATCCTTCACCTTATCCTGCTTTTCATGCTCTATTCGATAATACTGTCGACCATAGTTGTAAGGTTTTCTGGCTTTTTTGTGAACCCGTCAACAAAATGAGATATTAAACGGCTTCATCCATAAAATGAAGGTTGCCATCAATTTTGTGAGCGATGCATTCCCTTACACATCCTCAGCGGAGGGGGGTCAATTTAAATTTTGTGTAAACAAAATTTATGGCGTTTAGCCACCCTTACGGGGAGGGGCCGCTTTTAAAAAATGACAGGCTCCGAGCGAGCCGATGGCAACCCTGAAGGATTTTATGGATGAAGCTACATTAAACCAAAGATATTTAAATGCATTTGCCTAAACTATACTTCTTAAAATAAAAGGAGCCAATCTCATGTCAAGCATAAAAATAGGTCCGGGAGGAACAGCCGGATTAGGGTACGAAGAGGGATTAAAGGAATTGCATAAGCTTAACCTGGACTGCCTTGAGGTTGAGCTTACCCATGGGGTTAATATCTCTAATGCCTCGGCAAGATCTGTCGGCGGGATGGCAAAAAAACTTAATATTTCCCTAAGCTGCCATGCCCCATATTTCATCAACCTCGCTTCTGATGACAAGGCAAAGGTCAATGCCTCTAAGATAAGGATACTGCAGAGCTGTGAAAGGATGCATAATATGGGCGGCGGCCCTGTCGTATTCCACCCAGGATTTTACCAGAAAAAGACAAAGGAAGAGACCTATAGCCTGATAAAAGACCAGGTTTTGGACCTGATGAAGGCAATTAAGGAAAATAAATGGAAAGTGCAATTAGCACTGGAAACAACAGGAAAGCACTCTGCTTTCGGCTCGTTAGATGAACTGCTTCAACTGGCTAAAGAGACAAGATGCTCTGTCACGATAGATTTTGCCCACCTTAAGGCCAGGAGCGAAGGAAAGATGCATTACAGTGAGATGCTTGACAATGTAAAGCACTTCAGGCACATCCACTCCCATTTCTCAGGCATAGAATGGACGCCAAAAGGCGAGCGAAGGCACCTTCTTACCCCTGATAAGGAGATCAGGGAATTATTAAAGGAAATCCTGAAAAGAAAGCTCGACATTACAATAATCAACGAAAGCCCTGATCCCATAGGAGACGCTTTTAAGATGAGGAAGATTCTTGGGAAGTTGATGTGATTTGTTTACTTGCATGTCTCTATTCACAATGGATAAAACTCCCTTCTTTCCAGAACATTCCCAATAATCCAAGACAAGTTTTATATACCTGCCTGCCAATCCAATATATATGCCATTCAGGAACCTAAAGGAAATAGAAGAAAAGGAGATAATACCCGGATATAGGGCAAGGTTCATTCACTCTCAAAACATGACCTTAGCCTACTGGGATATCGATAAAGAGGCGCCTCTCCCAGAGCATTCCCATCCGCATGAGCAGGCAGCAAACATCCTTGAAGGAAGGTTTGAACTAAAAATTGGCAACGAAAGCAGGATTTTAGAGCCAGGGGATGTAGCCGTAATCCCTCCAAACATTAAGCATTCAGGGAAAGCAATAACCAGATGCAGGATCCTTGACGTATTTTATCCTGTAAGGGAGGATTACCTTTAAACATGAAAAAGATAATATTAGACACCAATTTCCTGCTGATCCCTATCCAGTTCAGGTTAGACATTTTCTCAGAAATTGACAGATTATGCCTTTTTAGGTATAAATTATACATCGTAGACAAGACAATAGATGAATTAAAGGGCATAATGGAAAAGCAAAAAGGAAAGCACAAAGAAGCTGCAAAAATAGCCCTCCAGCTCATAAAAAAGAAGAATATAGGCATAATAAAAACAAAAGAGGGCATGGTTGACGACCTGATCCTTGATTTGCTGCAGAAAGGCTCTATTCTAGCTACAGAGGACAGGTTATTAAGGGAAAAAGCCCTTAAAAAAGGGATAAGGGTAATAATGCTCAGATCAGGGAAATATCTCATTCTGAAATAGTAAGATTTAAAAATACACTAAATTTCCAGTAGTTTAGTTAAGCTTAATGCTTATTTAAGGGTTTAAAAATGTTCTACTCTACAGAAATTAAGGACCATATAAGGGTACCCCCAGATTTATTCAATCTGGATGTCAAGGAGGCAGTAGTTAAAAGAATAAAGAAGAAGTACGAGGGCTTTATATCAAAAGACCTTGGCGTAGTTATAGATGTCAAGGATATCAAGGAAATAGGCGAAGGGATTATAATACATGGCGACGGCGCCTCTTATTATGATACCACATTCGAATTATTGACTTTTAAGCCTGAGATGCAGGAGATTGTCTTAGGCAGGATAAAAGACATAGCAGATTTCGGCGCCTTTATTAACCTTGGGCCTATAGAAGGCATGATCCATGTCTCACAGACCATGGACGACTTTGTAAGCTTCTCCAAGGACAAGACATTGGCTGGAAAGGAGACAAAGAAGACATTAAAGGTAGGGGACAAATGCAGGGCAAGGATAATCGCAGTGTCTTTCAAGGATGTTGCAAACCCCAAGCTGGGCCTGACCATGAGGCAGCCTTTCCTGGGAAGGCTGGACTGGATAGATGATGACGTAAATAAATCCAAACCTGAAGGTAAGAAAGAGGTCAAGAAATGAAAAGAAAGGTCTGTAAGAAATGCAAGCTGTTTGTGGAAGGGAATGAATGCCCTCTGTGCAAAGGCAACCAGTTCAGCACCAACTGGCAGGGCAGGCTTAATATCCTTGATGCCAACAGGTCAATAATAGCAGACAAGATCAAAATAACATCCAAAGGAGAATATGCAATTAAGGTAAGATAATTCCATCTATGAATCTTCTAAGGTAGATAAAATGGATCTGAAAATAATAAAGAAAAAGGATAACCCCCTGTTGTCCAGGGTGGAGATAGAATTGGAGGCCACTTTTTTTAGTGAAGTGACACCGAAAAAGGAGGCTGTCAGGAAAAAGGTATCTTCCATGGAAAAAAAGGACGAGAAACTGGTTATTGTAAAGAAGATAGATGGCGATTTTGGTGCTGGAAGGGCGGACGTTTTGGTCTATGTCTATGATTCAGAGGATAACCTGAAGAAGATCGAGCCTAAGGGCAAGAAAAAGGCTGAATCAGCAGATGAGAAGAAGGAAGAGCCTTCAGAGGAAAAGAAAGAAGTGCCCAAAGAGGAAGCAGAGAAGAAATAAAAATGGCAAAAAAGCCCAAGAAGCAGAAAAAGAGCAAAGGAAGATGGGAATTATACGAATCTTCCGGAGAATTGAAACGAAAGAACAAATTCTGCCCTAAGTGCGGCCAGGGGACATTTATGGCTCAGCATAAAGACAGGTCTACCTGCGGGAAGTGTAGTTATACTGTATTTGAAACGAAAAATCCAAGTAAAAAATGACATACCCCCTAATAAAGAGGTATATACTTCAGGAATAATGTCGATGGTGTTTTATTTAATCTTAGATTTTTTCCAGAGAATATCAAAATATTCCTTATATGAGTTATGAATCTCTTTATTAATTATCCTTATTCCGGCGAATTCTTCTAATGGAAGAAAGAGTAATATTTTATCTTCTCCATATATTATTATTGAAGTTTTGGATTCGTGAAGTCTTTCCTCGGGTAGGATTCTGAACCTAGTTAAAGGATATTTTAGAGCTTCCAGGTTTTTGTCTCCCTTATAAATTAATAAATATCTCCAGACTTGATTGTTAGTTCTTCGTTTATTCCAATGGGTATACCAGTACTTCACAATATATGGCGCTCTTCCAGTATAGCCAATGATATAATAGGGTTTTTTGTCTCTTATGAAATCCTCCATTATAGTCTTAAATCCTTCTTTTCCTCTGAATACCTCAACAGAGAGCGGTTGTTCCACAGGCTTTTTTAATTTTATAAGTTCAGGAATTAATTGGTTTAATGACGCTTCTTTTTCCTTAATTAAGTCCTTCAGTTTTTCAGGCTCTGTAGCAGAGAAGTATTTCCTGTTTTCTTTTACAACGTAACTTACAAGACCCTTTCTGATCAATTTTTCAAGAATATGGTATGTTACTGCTCTTTCAACCTTAGATTTTTGCGATAGTCTTGAGGCTAGACTTGGCCCCAGCTCCAGTAGATTTATATATATTTTGACCTCTGTATTTGTCAATCCTAATTCCTTTAAAATTTCGGTATTCATCCAATATTATAGCCTAAAGACATATTTAAATCTTTCTATTGTTGTTATATTATTTAATAACAAATATTTAAATATAAATAATCACTAAATAGTAGTTAAGATGAAACAAGACGAATTGTATTGGGAGATAGCGCAAAGAGGCTTCGGCGTATATTCACAGGAAGATCAAACTAGAATCAAGAATGGAAAGGTTGCTATTGTGGGAGTAGGTTGCGATGGCGGGATGAATGCTTATATTCTAACCAGAATGGGAGTTGGCAAATTAGGGCTTATTGATTTCGATATAAATGAACTTTCTAATATGAATAGGCAGCCTATGGCTACTTATTTATCTATTGGGATCCCAAAGGTATATGCTGCAAAAGCTATATGTAAAAATCTAAATCCTACTGTAGAGGTTGATGCGATTAATGAAAAGATAACAGAAGAAAATGCAGAAGAGCTACTAAGAGGCTATGATGTAGTATTGCAATGCACTGATAGCGTGGTTGCCAGGATAGTAACAGCAAGAGCAGCTAAGAGATTAGGAATTCCTGTAGTGGTTATGACAGGACAACCCCCTTTTCGTTCTTTTGTTTCAACAATAATGCCAGATGGTCCGACTTATGAAGGCTTGTTTAGAATAGATTTTATGGCTGGAAAAACATTTGCTGAAAACCCCAAATTAAAAGAAAGAATAAACAAATTAAAATATGAAAGAGCAAGACATGCTTCTGAATATAGAGCAGCTGAAGGCTGGCAAGAAAGATACGAAAATGGAGAGGTTGGCTGGGGGATTACTCCTGAAAGAGCTTATCTTACTTCTGTCCATCAGAGCCACGAGGCACTTAGACTTCTAACAGGAAAAACACCAAACGCCATTGCGCCAGTGGCTTATATCTCTGATTTAAATGGCTTAGGAGAATTTGGGCATCCAGGAAGTTTAGTTATGATACTTAAACCAACTAATGGTGTAAATTGGGATTATAGGATGTTCTAAGATGGTAAAAATACTAGATACAACATTAAGAGAAGGAGAACAAACTCCAAATGTTAAATTTACATTAAAGCAGAAAGTAGCAATTGCTAAAAAACTGGATGAATTTGGGGTCGATTATATTGAAGCTGGACATCCAGCGATTTCTGAAAATGACAAAAAAACTGTTATAGCAGTAGCTGATTTAGGATTGAAAGCAGGGATTTTAGGGCATGCCAGAGCAAAGAGGGAGGATATTGATGCAGTATTTGAAAGTGGCTGCCAATGGGTTGGAATTTTCTGCCGTATAAATGACTTTTCAAGTAAATTGATCAAAAAAAGCAAAGAGGAAATTTTCAGGATGATTAAGGAATCAGTGGAATATGCCCATCAAAGAGGACTAAAGATAAGGTTTACTGTTGAAGATGCAACTAGAACGCCTACTAAAGATATATTAAAAATTGCAGGATTGGTGGAAAAAGCAGGAGCTAATAGGTTTAGTATCGCTGATACTGTAGGATGTGCTTCTCCTGAAATGATATTTGATTTAATTTCAAGATTAAAGAGAGGAATCAGCATTGAATTAGAGGCTCATTGCCATAATGATCTTGGTCTAGCGAATGCAAATGCTTTAGCTGCTTATAGAGCAGGCGCAGATATTATTGATGTAACAGTGAATGGTATTGGTGAAAGAGCAGGATTTACTTCTCTTCAGGAATTTTCACTTGCTATGAAAAGGTTGTATGGAGAAAACAATAGAAATTTTGAATTATTGCTTGAACTTTCATATTTAGTAACAAATTATTCAGGAGTAAGACCAGATAAGCTACGGCCTGTTACAGGGGGATATGCTTTCACACATACAGCCAAACTGCATAAAAGTGCTGTAAAACTAGAACCCCAATCTTATGAATCTATAGATCCTTTTTTAGTTGGAAGGAACAGGGAATTTGCTGGAATAAAAAGCACGGATTATTCCGGGTTTATAGGCAAACCTTTTGTGAGAAGTGCAGATGAGCTAATCGGACATAGGGCAGGACAAGGAACAAGATATGTTTTTCTGGATTCAAGAGTTATTCCAATTACTTCTATCTACACAATTATTCGGAAAGTTCAAGATGTTAGAGAAGATGAACACAGCCATATAGATATGCATAGCCATAATTGTGATAGTGTTTTCCTGTTCGTAGGAAAAGAAGGAGATTTAAGTGGACTTGTTTGTGAAGTCCAGTTAGGCAATCAAAAATATAAAGTTCAAAGCCCTGCCTCTGTATTTATTCCATCCGGATTAGCTCATTCTTATAGATTTATCTCTGGAAGTGGCTGTTATGTAAACATTGTTCTTTCAGGAAATTATAACGATAGTGTTCAAAGCCCTAATCACATTTGATAATAAATCTTTCAACTAGATTGAGAATTATATGCATATCACTTAGACCTTTTTTAATAATAATCTATATTCTTTCTTTATATTTGAAATTGCAATACCCGGGACTTTAGTTCAGAGGTATTGTGATTTCTAATATGCTTAGAAATGCTTTTGCATTTCTTGCACACCAGCAACTTCGTTGCTTAGTGTCCTAAAAATCGTCTGGTCAAACCACTGACTTTAGTCGGGGGTTACCGACGATTTTTTTGATCCAGTTTCTGAAATACAAGAAGGTCTTCTGTTGTTAATTTCTCTCTTTTTCTTATCTTTTCCTCCACATCCTGCTCTTTGATTTTAAGGATCTCCTGTTTTTTGCTTTCTTTCTTTACATTTTTTGATTTTACGAACTTATTGATATCTTCTTTTATCTTATTTAATTCCCCTAATTTTTCCTTTAGCTTATCATTGGTCTCGTTAAACTTTATCTTGAATTCTATGAATTTTTTAAAGGCCTCTTCTTCCTTTTTTTTAAGATCATCTACATCCTTTGATAATGATATTACCTCTTCATGTTTTTCCTGGCTTTCTCCTGCTGTTTTTTGTATTTTTCTGTGCGTTTCCTCTGCCTTCTTCCTTTTTTCGTCAATCTCCTTTGATTTCTCATGTATCCTGTTCCAGACGTTGCTTATCTTCTCTGCTTCCTTGTATTTCTTCCTTAGCTCTTTTATTCTGCCTATAATCTGCTTTTCTTTCTCGAAAGACAGCCCTTCTGTCTCTATCTTGAATTCAAGTTTCTCTATCTGCTCCTTAATCCTGGAGGGGTCTTCCTTGATGTCAAACTTTCTAGAAATCTTCTTCTTCTCTTCTGTTAGTTCTTTTAGCTTAGAAATGCTTTCTTTGGCTTCCTTGTTAAAGTCATTCCTTCTCTCTTTATCTTCCTTGACCTTTTTTGTCAGGCTATCCCTTTTTTCCTTGTCTTCCTTTATTTTTCTTATGATATCCTTTATTTTGTTGCTGTACTCTTCTTTTTTCCTGAAATTCTCTTCTTTCTTGTCATCCAGCTGGTTAAGCTCTGCCCTTAAGACAGTAACTTCCTTTTTTATTCTCTCTAGTTCCCTAAATAGCTCCTTCTGTTCTTCTTTTTGCATTTTGTGTCGCGTTCACTCTAAGAGTCATTTTTCAGGCAGTAGTGCCTACCTATATGCTGTAAGGCGCATGATTAGGAATATTTCCTCTTCATCACGCCGTACAAGCTTTAATGCCAGCTTTTATCCGAATAATGATCCCAGACCTGCAGCTGCTTGCTCCTGTGATTTCTCTTCTTCTTTTGCTTTCTTGGCGCTGTCTTCCTTCTTTTCTTCCCCGCCTGCTGCCGGTGCGCCTGCTGCTGGTGCAGCTGCTACAGGTGCAACTGCTGCCTTTTCAATTGCCTCTTCTATATCAACTCCCTCTAACGAAGCAATCAAGGCTTTTACTCTTGCATCATCAACCTTAACGCCAGCTGCCTCTAAAACCTTCTTTACTGTAGCTTCATCAACCTTTCCGCCTGCTTTGTGTATAAGCATTGCCGCATATATGTATTCCATCTTAAATACCTCCTACTTCTTCCTTTTCAGATTTTGATTTTTTATTTAATGATAAATATGATCTATTCCCTTAATGTCCCTTTCTTTACCAGTTCCTGGGCAAGGTTAGCTACCTCTTTCTTCTTCTTTTCCTGCAGTTCCTGTATTGTTGGCACCTTCTCCTTTTCTTCCTTCCCTGCTGGTTTAGTAACTTTTACCTTTTTTTCTTTGACCCTTGATTTAGCCTCTTTTGCTGCTAATATGCTGGCTTCCTCAATCAGTCTTTCTGCATCAGGGATTTCCCCCTTTACGAATTTCTTTGTTTTTGCAACCATCTCAGCTATTTTTTTATCAGTATCAACATGAGATTCTTCCTTTTTTTCTTCTATATCTTCAAGCTCCTTTTCCTTTTCTATCCTTTCAGCTTCAAGCTTTTTTTCCTCTTCTTCCTTTATCTCTTCTTTAACCTCTTTTTCAACCGGAGCCTCAACATCCTTTTTTTTCGCTTCCTTCTCCAGCTTTTTTTCCTCTTTTATTATCTCCTTTTCCTCTTCCAGTATCTTCTCTTCCTTCTTTTCTTCAGGCGTTTCTTTTTTCTTTTCTTCTTCTGCCTTTTCAAACTCCTTTTCCTTTTCTATCCTCTCAGCTTCAAGCTTTTTTTCCTCTTCTTCCTTAACCTCTTGTTTAACCTCTTTTTCAACCGGCGCTTCAACATCCTTTTTTTTCGCTTCCTTCTCCAGCTTTTTTTCCTCTTTGATTATCTCCTTTTCTTCTTCCAGTATCTTCTCTTCCTTTTTTCCTTCTTCTGTTTTTTCCTCCTCTGCCTTCTCTTCCTTTTTATCCTGTTTAGGCTTCTCAGGGGTTTTAGAAAAACCTTGTTTTTCTAAGCCGGTTAAAAATCTTCGATTTTCAACAGTTTCAATATTTGCGCTTGACTTTAGGCTGAGGGCAGAGCGTTCTGCTTTTGACAATAATTCCTCAACTATGCCTTCATCTATTATCCCTTCTGATATGCCCAGCGCTTTGGCTTCATTGAACGCCTTTCCGATTAAAACGTTTATTGTCTCTTTTGTAGGATATTCTATGTTGACAGCAAGATTAAAGGCTCCTGATGCTGCTTTTTCCAGGTCTGCCTTGAACTTATCCTCATCAATATCAAGTATGTCTTTTGTAAATATCTCTCCGTTCTCATAAACAGCCGTGATATTTAGCCCGACCTCCATCGGCTCTATGCCCAGCCTTGTTAATATCTCTGCTGCTTTTGCAGATATCTTCTTCCCTTCCTCTACAACTACTGAATCTTCCTTGATAGCAACCTTTCCGCCTTCAACCCCGGATTTTATACCCAGCTGTGCCAGTTCTCCTATAACAGGCCCCGGCATGAAGCTTGTCGGCCCTTTAGGGACTATAAGGTCGAAAGGCGCAGTCTGTCCTGCTTTTGCAGGGGCGCTTGTCTTGCTTTTCTTCAGTGTCTTGAATAATGAAAATGGGTTTTCTTTTGTGAATATCAAAGCAGGCATCCCTTTTAAGTGCGGTTCTAATTTCTCAATATTTTCCTTCTTGCCTTTAACGCCTTCAATAGCATGCTTCATGATCCTCCTTTTTGTCATTGCTATCTCTATCTTGCCCCTTAGCTGCGACCTCATCTGCTGCAATTGCGGTGCAGGAAGGTTTTCCATGTCAACAGCAGCTATTATCGGATATTCAGCTATCAATCTCTGGATATTTCCTGCTATCTTTTTCTTCTTCTCTGATGCATGATGGGTTTTTTCACTCATTTTTTAATCTCTTTTTCTTTCTCTCCCTGCGTTTCTTTCTCCTTGCCTACCTGGAAAGCCTTTCCCATTGTCAGCTTAATCATAACATTTTTGATATTGTTCTTTCCGCTTGGCAGGTGATGTATGACAGCATCATAGGTTGTCATGACGTTATCTGCAACCTCTTCATCCTTCATTTTTTCATTTCCTACCATTGCCTGTATTATAGGATCATTTTTAGTCTGCAGTTTTACCGTTTTCTGGAGCCTTTCATATAATGGCTTTAGGTTGGCGTTTGGAGGGACAACACACCCCGCTTTTGGGTTCGGCATTTTCCCTTTTGGGCCGAATGCCTTACCGAATGTCTGTGCCACCTTTGGCATTATTGTAGCCTGTGCTATGAAAAAATCATATCCGGTAGCCAGCTTTTTGGCTTCCTTTTTCTGGTATTTTGAGAAATCATCGACAGAAACCGCCATGTCGCAGACCTCTTTTGCCTGCGGCAATAACTCAGGCCCCACCAGGGCGCATATCTTCACCTTTTTTCCTTTTGGATAATGCATTGTATGGAATATGTTGACAGACTGCTCTGTCTTCTTCAGGTCAATATCCCTTAGGTTTATGATTAGGTCAATAGACTGCGTAAAATTTCTTTTCTGAGAACCTTCCCTTGCTTTCTTTAATGTCTCTATTACCTGTGTCTTATCCATTCTCCCCTCCTAACATAGTTAGTGAATACGGGTTTTACTGAATTATACCTGGAATTGCGGTTTTGTTTATAAATTTAGCGTTTTTTTTGAATGAACCATTAATCAGAACAACAAAAAACAAATGTGAAGGGGGTGCCCCGCACTAAAATGGATTGCCACCGGTATGAGTTATTATGACTTACTTTAGTCCGCTACTACATAAACAAAAGATTTAAAAAACTGGGATGGATTCTACATTGTATGGGTAAAGTGCTTTTAATAGGGGGTGCAGGGTTTATAGGGTCGCATATAGCCAGGAAACTATTAGAGCAGAAAGATGATGTTATAATACATGATGCATTTTTAAATTATATCTCTCCATTTGAAAGCAATTATGAGAAACTTTTGAAGCTAAGGTTTGACGGATTAAAAGATAAGGTTGAGATTATCAGGGGAGATATAAGGCATAAAGGGAGATTTCTTAAGATACTAAGGCATCATAAACCAGATTCAGTCATATTATTGGCAGCTTTACCAATAGCAACCTTATCAAATGTTTACTCTGAAGATGCAATGGGCATTAATCTAAATGGAACTGTAAACGTGCTTGAATCAATAAGAGAAGCCCCTTCTGTTAAAAGAATAATATACACTTCCTCAAGCATGGTTTACGGTGATTTTGTGCACATACCCGCAAGCGAGGATGATCCAAAAGATCCTTTAGATGTTTATGGGGGGACAAAATTAAGCGGAGAGATCTTAACAAAGGTTTTTTCTAAACAGTATGGAATAAAATATACTATAATAAGACCCTCTGCTGTTTACGGCCCTACAGATGTCAATAGAAGAGTTACACAGATTTTTATTGAAAATGCACTTAAAGGAAAACCCCTTATTTTGCATGATGGCGGTGATTCCAAACTGGACTTCAGCTATGTTGAAGATGTAGCGGAGGGATTTACACTTGCTCTTAAGTCAGATAAAGCAGAGAATAAAACTTTTAACATCACAAGGGGGGAGGGGCGCTCATTAAAAGAGCTTGCAGAAATTGTTAAAGCAAATATTCCGAATGTTAAGATTGAATACAGGGAAGTCCAGAAAAATGAAAAAAGGCCTGAAAGAGGGGCTTTGGATATAACGCGGGCCAGAAATCTTCTGGGCTATGACCCTGAATATTCTCTTGAAGAAGGAATGAAGAATTACATCGAGTTTGTCAAGAAAAACAAGATGGTATAGCCGCAAAAAACGAGAAAATTTCAAAAAAATTTACATCAGTCCCAACCCTAAAGGGTGGGGATTGTTCGGGGATGATATTTGATGTAAATTTTTAGGAAATCAGACGGGCATTCATCCCCTTGCGTATGATGAAAATGCAAGCATTTTCAGCGGATTAGAAATCCAAAGGATTTCCAATTAATACAGGGGATTTCTGCCCGTCAGATTTGAAATAAATTTTCTCTGGTTCATGATGTATTGTTCCAATACCTCATGCGCTTCGGAAAAAATTTCCGAACCCCTCAAGCAAAGCTTGAGAAAAGCCCAAGGCATTTCATGCTTTATAAACAATAAAAAATTCTTAAAATGGAAAAAATCAAAATACCTCTTTGTAAACCATTTATAAGCGAAAAGGAAATAGAATTAGTTAAAGAGGTTCTTGAATCAGGATGGCTGGCGCATGGGCCTAAGAATAAAGAGTTTGAAGAGGCATTCTCCGCTTACATTGGCACAAAAAAGGCAATATCAGTTAATTCCTGCACATCTGCCCTGCATCTGGCTATTCAGGCCATGAACATAAAAGGGGAGGTTATTCTGCCGGGCTTTACTTTTGTAGCTTCCTCTAATTCAATAATAACGGCTGGTGCTAAGCCTGTTTTTTGCGATATTGAGTATGACACCTGCAATCTTGACCCTGAAGATGTAAGGAAAAAGATAAGTCCTGAAACAGAAGCAATAATGCCTGTGCATTTTGCAGGTCACCCATGCAGGATGGATGAGATAATGGAGATTGCTGAGGAGCATGACCTTAAGGTTATAGAGGATTCTGCTGAAACCTTGGGGGGAACGTTTGAAGGCAGGAAGACAGGTTCTATCGGGGATGTAGGCTGTTTTTCATTCTATCCAACCAAGAATATAACAACCGGCGAAGGAGGGATGGTGACACTGAATGATGAGGGGCTTGCTGCTAAGATAGCTGCATTAAGGGCCCATGGTGTTCTATCATCCACCTTTGAGCGTGAAAAGCTGCAAGAACCATGGCTAAGGGCGGCTTCCTATGCAGGCTATAACTTTAGGCTTTGCGATGTTCTGGCTGCTATTGGCCTTGTTCAGATGAGCAAGCTTGAAGAAATGAATGATCTGAGAAGAAAACATTCCGTATACCTAAATAAAAATCTTAATCATGATAGAATAGATCTTCCTGTTGAGCTAGAGAAATGCAGGCACGTATACCAGATGTACACTATAAAAGTTAAAGATATTGACCGGACAAAATTTATACTGCAATTAAGGGAAAAGGGCATTGGGGCCTCTGTCCATTTTGACCCTCCTGTTCATCTACAGCCCTATTATAAGGGATTTAATTGCAAACTGCCTGTTACTGAAAAAGTATCTAAATCTATTGTAACATTGCCTATGTTTCCAGGATTAACTAAAGAGGAACTGGATTATATCCTGAATTGCATTGATAATGTACTACATGAACCAGAATAATCTTGAAGATGCAATCTAAAGAAGAAGCAGAAATAATCCCTAAGGATAAATTTTATAAGAAGCGTTTAAGAAATTTACTGAGGGCAACAGATGAGGAAAGACTTTATAAAAATGGTGAATTAACTGCAATTGTTTTTATAAATAAATTGTTTTTTTTAAAATTTGCAACGTGGATTGCAAACGGGAGATACAAAAGGAAGGGCTATACATCGAAATGCCTTTCTAAAATAAAAAAGAGACACCCCCTGCTTTTTGCAAAAGTGCAGAAAGGAAATATGCCTTCATACATATTTGCTAAAAAAAATGATTTTAAGAGACTGATTAAGATTCCAAAATTTTTTGGACTGCATCCCGGAACATTGTTTTACTGGAAGAGGAATTCAAAAAAGTGAATATGCAATCTATAATCTACCCATTAAAATAACCCATCCTGAACCTGATCCATGCAAAAATAATCTCCGGTCCTCCGCGGATGTATTTGGAAAGAGCCTTATATTTTGATTTTCCGCTGTTTCTTGTGTTATGTTTGATTATTATCTCACCAATTTTTTTAGCTCCGTTCCTCATGGCAATAGGAACAATATACCTGTGGTCGTTGCCTCTTAACCTGACACCTTTTATGAACTTTGTCTTTACTGCTGTAAAGTTTGAAGCAGAATCCATGACAGGAGAATCGAAGAATACAAGCATAAAAATATTGTAAATCCTTGAAGCCAGCTTGATCCAAAAGGGGTGTTTTCTATTTTCCCTTATGCCATTGACCAAATCATACCCTTCTTTCGTCTTATTAAGGAAAAGCGGTATGTCTTCCGGCATAACCTGCAGATCACCATCAAGGGTAACTATAATCTCCCCCTTTGCTTCTCTGAAGCCTGTAGCAAAACATCCTGCCTGGCCCTTTTGCTTTTTATGCCTCAAAATCCTTAAAGGCTTATATTTTTTGGACAATTCCTCCATTATTTTACAGCTTTTATCTGTGCTGACATCATCTATTAAAAGATATTCCCACTTGCCTTTTGAATAGGCATTCATTGTCTTATTTACTCTTTCTATTAGTTCCCTAATAGCTCCCTCTTCATTATATATCGGGGAGAGGATTGTGTACTTTATCATTTTTGATCAGTGGTTGTTGTTTTTTTATTAACTTTGTGGTTGATATGCCTTCTATAAGTTTAACTATGTGAATTTTACCTTTGTGTTTTTTTACAGTTTCAGCCTCAATACAGTTTTCCCCATAATCCCCTCCATTGACATGGACGTCCGGCCTGATAATCTCCAATAGGGTAAGGGGGGTTTTTTCATCGAATATTGTCACATAATCAACATGATCAAATGCAGCAAGAATCCTTGCCCTGCTTAACTCGCTGTTTAGGGGCCTGGAAGGGCCTTTATTTAGCTTCACAGAAGAATCCGAGTTAACGCCCACTATCAAGACGTCTCCCTGCTCTTTAGCTTCTTTGATTATTTTTTCATGCCCTTTGTGAAGTATATCAAATGTTCCGTTAAGCGTTACAATAATCTTATCCTTTTTTTTCAATCTTTTTGACAAGCTTTCCAGATCTTCTCTTCTTACCAGTTTTTCATTGCTGTTAAAAAGGATAAAATCTGCAGCCTGACTTAGATCTGCAGCGATGTAATCAGGGCTGAGCTTTCTTGCACCATCAAGATTCTCCAAGCCATGACCTGTCAATAGGTATATTGTCTTGCATCCTGCATTCTTGCCCAGCTTTACATCAGAGACATGGTCACCAATAACGTATGATTCTTCTAAATCTATGCTAAATTCCTTACTGGCTTCCTCAATAAATCTGGTATTGGGTTTTCTGCAGGAGCAGCCTTTATCAGGGTGGTGGGGGCAGAAATAGGTCTTTTCTATTTTTATCTCGTTTTTGTTCAGCTCATCTATAAGATGGCTGTTGAACCTGTGGAAGTCCTCTTCCTTATAGTAGCCGCGCCCTATACCTGACTGGTTTGTTATTATGATAAACTTAAAGTCTTTTTTTAACAGGTTCAGGGCTTCAATTACTTTAGGCAGGAGCTTGAAATCCTCTATCTTATGGACATAGCCTGTATCTTCGTTTAAGACTCCGTCCCTGTCAAGGATGACGGCTCTTGCCTTTCCTTTTCCTATCTTTTCTTCTTTATTTAGGTGTGCAATGCACATTTTAGTTTCACTTATTTAGAAAAATGCCTTATCCATCTTCCAAGCCCCTTTTTATCTCTTCTATGCTTACTGTCGATGTCCCAACTTTTCCGACCGTTATTCCGGCAGCATGATTTGCCAACAGGGCAGCCTGCTTCAGCGTTGCGTTTGAGGATAAAGCCAATGCAACAGTCGCAACTACCGTGTCGCCTGCTCCTGAAACATCATAGACCTCTTTTGCCTTCGCAGGTATGTTTGTTACGCTTCCGTCTTTCTCATAGAGGGACATGCCTTTCTCCCCTTTTGTTATCAGGACAGGGGAGTTTAACTCTTTGATAAGGTTTTCTTCTTTAAACGACATCTCTCTTGCTTCCTTCAGGTTAGGGGTTACCAGGCTTACATCCTTACAGAAACCCTTATGCCTGGGCTTAGGGTCGATGATTATTATCTTATCTTTTGCTATCTTCTTTATCTCTTCTGCCAGGCTTTTTGTTATAACACCTTTTGCATAATCCGATATTATTACTGCATGTGTATTGCTTATATCCTTTCTTATGAATTTTAGGATATTGTCTTCCAGCTCTTTACCCATATAATCCCTTTTTTCATAATCAATCCTTAGCAACTGCTGTTTTTGGCCCAGGATCCTTACTTTTTGTGTGGTCGGTCTTTCGGCGTCTATGAAGATTCCTTCTGTGTTAATACCCCTTTTCTTTAATTCATCCACTAAGATTCCTGATTCATTATCCTTTCCTACAATGCCTACCATAGTTGCATTTCCATTTAGTGCCGCTATATTGTTGGCAACATTAGCTGCCCCTCCAGGAAGGTATTTCTCCTGCTTTACCTCTACAACCTGGACAGGGGCTTCAGGGGATATCCTCTCTACTTTCCCGAAGATATATTTGTCAAGCATTATATCCCCTATTATCAGGATTTTTTTTCCTTTGAAGTTTTCTAAAATACCTATCAGCTCATTCATTTTCTTTTACCCCTTCATTATCCTTCAGCCATAGCATATAGTCTTTAATGCCTTCTTTTAAGGAATATTTTGCTTTCCATCTGAGCTCTTTTTCCGACAATGTTGTATCTGCCTCTGTATTGCTCTGGTAGGTTTTCATGTCATAAGGGCTTTGGAAGTATTCTATCTTCAGATCCTTATTAAGGACATCGTTTAATATGCCTACCAGCTGGTTAAAGGTTGTTGCTGTTCCTGTCCCTACATTGTAAATGCCCGATCTGGCTTTTGCTGCCTTTATCGTAGCTTCTACAACATCTTTAACATAGATATGGTCCCTTTTCTGCTCCCCATGCTCAAACAGCCTAGGATGCTTGTCTGCCTTTATCTGCCTGCTTAGATGGTAGATCATTGATGCCGCCCTTCCTTTGAAGCTTTCTCCTGGACCGAATACGTTGAAGTACCTCAGGCCGACAATGTGCATGCTGTCAAACAGGGTGGCTGCTATCCTGTCCATCTCCAGCTTTGACTTACCATAAGCTGTTATTATCTCTTTTTCCTGGTCCTCTTTCATAGGGATAGGGCCGTTTCCGTAAAGGTTGGCTGTAGAGGCATAGATCAGCCTTGCATCGTTCTTTTTTGCTAGTTCTATAATATTTTTGAAGCCCTCAATATTTGCCCTTAGCATCTCACTATTATCCTTGAACCTTGGGTCTGTTATTGCAGCTTGGTGGAATATTATGTCCAGCTTTTCATCTATTTCAAAAGGCTTTGATACGTCTATCTGCATGAATCTTCCATTGAAGCCTTTTAGGTTATCTTTTGTTCCTGTAAGAAGGTTATCTGCTATTATGACTTCGTTGCCCTGTTTTTCAAGCTCCAAAGCAAGGTTTGATCCAATAAATCCTGCTCCGCCTGTTACAAGCACTTTCATATTAAATCATCTTCTCTTAGTTGTGCACAAAAAACATAATGTGTCGGGGTGGGCTATTTGCCTTAGTTGTGTGGTAGTGGGGAGGATAAAATTCAAAACCTTGTTTTGAATTTTCTTAAATCCTGCTCCGCCTGTTACTAAGCATTTCATTTTAATTCAACTTTATCTAAGTCAACCTTTCCTGATACCTCTTCCCTGTATGAATCAGAATCCTCATGGTGTGTTGAGAATTCTATTATCTCAGAATCCTCTAAGCCGGTGAAACGGTGTTTCATTCCAGGGCTTATTCTAATAGAGTCTCCAGGCAGCATTATTCTTTTTTCAGTGTCAATCTCCATAAGAACTTTTCCTTTATTTATATAGAATGTCTCATCCTTGTTTTTGTGGTAGTGCATTGAGCATCTAAAGCCCTTGTTCAGGATTAATTTTTTGCCGCAGTAATCATAGTTGGAAATCCAGACCTCTTTACCCCAAACCTTGGGCACTTCCTTGTGCTGTGTCATCTTAAAATACCTCCTTGATATAGTATGAATAGTTCATACTTTGTAGTACCTATTCCATATTTAAATCTTTCGTTTTGCTAGTTTTTAGATAATAGAAAAGTTTTTATAGGGGTATTATTTGTTCATACTTTTATGAAAAAACCAAAGGTTGCTATATCGCTTGATAAATCCCTGCTGGACCAGATAGACTCAAAGGTGGATGGCTCTGTAATACGTTCCAGGAGCCAGGCAATTGAGTATTTTCTTAGGAAAGGATTAAAGGAAAGCTCTGTTGATGCTGCTGTTTTGCTGATTAAAGGAGAACACCAGGGAAGTTTGCTTAAGGAGCTTAAAGGCAAATCGCTTCTAAGGCAGCAGATAGCCTTTTTTGCCTCCAACGGGATCAAAACAGTTTATATTGTCACCCAGCATACTTCTCATATTAATAAGATTCTTCTGGAAACAGAGGATTCACCGATAGAGGTTAAGCTGGTGCAGAAGGAGGTTAAGGGAAATGCCGATGCCTTAATGGCATTAAAAAGCAAGCTGGATGGGAATTTTGTTGTCATGTCAGGGGATACTTATAATAATTTTAACCTGCTTAGGATGGTAAAGAAGCATCTTGAGCTCGGCAAATTATCTACAATGGGCCTGATGAGCATAGATAAGCCGTCAAGGTACGGGAATGCTGTTTTAGACGGGGATTTGATAATAGAGTTCATGGAAAAGCCAAAATCTGCTGCCTCTAATGTTGTTAATGCAGGGATATACATCTTCAAGCCAGAGGTTTTTGAGCTGTTCGAGAATGTATGCTCATTGGAGAGAGACTTGTTCCCAAAGCTGGCAAGGATGGGTCAGCTGGTTGGGTTTTTCACGCATGGTGAATATCTGCATATGGGATAATATAATCTTAATATCCTGTATTCTTTATTTTCCCAACATTTTTAAACAGAAGCGAAATCCTATAGCCTGGTGATACAATGGCATTTGACCCTAATTTAGACAAAAAATTGTTTTCAGAGACAAAGGATTTTGATATGACAAGGATAACTGTTGCAGTGCACCAGTATAATGAGGGTGAGAAGAAGCTGCAGATCTCAAGAGAGAACAGGAACCAGGACGGGGAATGGAAGTTTGCAAAGCTTGGCCGGCTCTTTAAGGATGAGGCAGAGGCAATTATCCCCCTTATGCAGAAGGCTTTAGAGAGCATGTAATCAGGCATATTTGATAACATCACTTACTTTTATCGCTTTCATGCATTTTCTGTAATCCCTGCCTGTACTAGGATAGAGGCATTCAGGAACCTGCCCTTTGTGGACATTGATGCAGGGTGAGCAGGGCATTTTTTTGTATATAGCTATGCTTCTTTTGTTAAAGGGAGAGAACCTTGCAGGCAGGTTAGGGCCGAACAGGCCTATGGTCTTTACGCCCATTGCTGCAGCAATATGCATAGGCCCGGAATCATTGCCTATAAAAAGGCTGCATCGGGATATTAAGCAGAAGGTCTGCTTCAGGGTAAATTTTCCTGCCATGTTGAATGTGTTTTTTGCTGCTTTTTTGCCCTTAACCATGCCAATTATGTCTTGGCAAAGACATCTTTCATAGTTGGCCCCTACTAGGATAATCCTGCACTTCTTCTTTTTTCTGCATATCTCCTCTATCAGTCCGGCAAAATTTTTTTTAGGCCACATCCTGGACCTGGAGGATTCTGCGGCTCCGGGAGCTATGCCTATGATGAGATCTTTTTTTGCTATGCCCGAATTTTTAAGTGCAGAATCAACAGTTCTCCTGTCTTTTTCCGGGTAATTTAACCTTTCTAATCTATCTACCGTTCCCCTTACACCTAATGCCCTTACAAGGTCAAAGAAGGTCTTTGATGTGTGCTGCCTGTCATTGTACCTTACCTTTTTAGAGTAGACCAATGACCTTAACCCATGGGAATAGCCGACAGGATATTTTCCTGCAAAGAATGAGATAATTGCAGAGATGTTAAGGTATTCCTCCATGTCTATAACAATGTCATATCTTTTCCAGTTTTTCAGCATAAACCATTTAAGGGACAAAGGATTAAGGTTTACTGGAATAAGTTTTCTTATGAACCTATAGCCTAAGTAAACATCTTTATTCCTTGCTGTGCATAAGATGTCAATTGATGCCCTGCTGTATTTTCTCTTTAATTCTTTTATTGCAGGGATAGTAAGTATCGTCTCTCCTATCCCCCACAACTGGATTATTAAGATGCTCTTTGGCTTCTCTTTTTTAAAAGTCCCTGGTTTTTTAAAAGAGTTAAATACCCCTAAAAATAGGCATAAAGGAATTCCAATGAACTTATCGATGAACTTGATTAGTTTTACTCCCATCTTCTTAAAAAAGCAAATGTGATTTATAAATCTTGTTAATGTATTGTTTTATAAACTCTTCCAGCCCAAATGGTATTAAAATATAAATCCACCTTAGAGGTTTTATTCTTCCACTTGTTTTACTTATTGAAAATCTCGCCAGAGATTTTCATGGGGTTTAATACCCCGCCGCTTAGGAACAAGTTCCTAACCCCTCAAACTTATCAGTTTGAGATTTTATGGCGAGATTTTCAATTCCTCATACCGAAGGCAAATACCCCGCACTTTAGTGCGGGGATTGCCATCGGTATGAGTTATTATATAACCCCTGCAGAACTCTTTTCTTGTGAAGTTTACCAATATACAGTTTGGAACTTCTTTTTAGTTATGACTTGCGGATTTGCTGCCTGAAAAACTCTCAAAGGAGTTTTCAAGGAAATCGGCAAAAAACTCTGTGTTGACCCATATTGCCAGATCATAACTAGGATGCACTGATTCATCACTCATGAGCATAAATAATATCTCTTTCCTGTCAATAATGCAGAACCTTGCCTTTAAACTGGTGTTTCTGATCTCTGCTATCTTAGATAATTTATTCAAGTCGAAGTCCTTTTTGAGAGGGGCTGCAACCCTTATCTTAACGCCCCTTTGCTTTGCTTTAGCAAGATGGGGGAGTAAGATGTCATTTTTTCTTGCAAGGCCTTCAGAAGTGGTAAGTATGGTTATTGTCTTTTTGGCATTCTTTACCATTGTGGCAAGATGGTTGTAGATGTTTCTCCTTCCTTTTATGGCCCCAGTCAGGTCTATAGGGTCCAATAAGTCCTGGCCCTGGTTATGAAGTGAGATAAGCCTGTCAAGAACAGCCTCTGACCTTAACTTCTCGATATGATAAAGCTGTTTTTCTGTCTGCTCCTGAACCCTTTTCTTGACCCTTTCAATTACCTCTTCAGGCTTTACTGCTATATACCTGATTGGCTTCCCAAGCTTCATGATGATGAATCCTTTCTTTTCAAGGCTCTCAAGAACATCGTAGCTTCTGGAGCGGGGAACATTGGCTATATCTGAAAGCTCTCCCGCTGTAGAAACCCCTCTTGAAAGCAAAGCTGTCCATATCTTGCTTTCATAGGTATTTAAACCAAAATCCCTTACCTTGTTTAAAAAATCCTTTTCTACCAGCATAGTACATCACTTATATATCCTTATATGGCTGGAAAGGGTAGCTCTTATTTAAAGCTTTCTATTTTAACCATTTTAGAGTAACAAATAAAAGGAATGAAAAGATTTATATACTGCAATAGAGATTCCCTCATGAATATGAGAAAATTACCCAGAATGGAAGACAGAAGGAAGATTTTCTTAAATATTGGAGTAATTATTATAGCATAAGCTGTATTTCTATTAAGGAATGCAGCCATTGTTTCTAAGGGTGAGTTAAATGATAAAGCTTTTTGACACGACACTAAGAGACGGAACACAAAGTGCGGATGTGACCCTTTCAATAAGGGATAAGATCGATATAGTCAAGGCTCTGGATGATTTTGGGATGGATTATATTGAGCTGGGATGGCCGGGATCTAATCCAAAGGATATGGATGCTTTTCTTGAGGCTGCCAAGCTTGAGCTTAAGGCAAAAATAGTGGCTTTTGGAGCCACAAGGAGGAAAGGGCTGAAGGCTTCTGAGGATGCTAACCTGCAGGCTATCCTGAAAAGCAAAGCCAAGACAGCATGCATATTCGGGAAAACATGGCTGCATCATGTTGACAGGCAGCTGAAGATGGGCAGTGAGGAGAATCTAGAAGCGATAAAAGACAGTGTAGGTTTTTTGAAGAGCAAGGGGCTTTATGTATTTTATGACCTGGAGCATTTTTTTGACGGATTCAAGGACAACAAAAAATACGCCATGGAATGCCTAAAGGCTGCTGATTCGGCAGGCGCTGATTGCCTAGTGCTGTGCGATACGAACGGCGGAACGCTGCCTGATGAGGTAATGGGCATAATAAAAAAGGTTAAAGATTTCACTGAAAAAGAAGGGCTGAAGGCCAGGCTGGGGGTGCATTTTCATAATGATTCAGGAGTAGGGGTCGCGAACAGCCTTGTTGCTGCAGACATGGGGGTTGATGAGGTGCAGGGAACCATAAACGGCCTTGGGGAGAGGGCAGGCAATGCTGACTTGTGCCAGATAATCCCAAACCTTGCAATCAAGAAGAAAATGAAGCTAAAGGTTAAGCTGGATAAGCTGACAGAGCTTAGCGGACTTGTATATACATTAGCAAATATAAAAGAGCCAGGATCACAGCCGTTTGTGGGCAAGAACGCATTTTCGCATAAAGGAGGCATACATGTGGATGCTGTCATGAAGGGGGCATCCTATGAGCATATAGACCCTACATTGGTGGGGAACAGGAGAGAGATAGTATTGTCCGACCTATCAGGGAAAGCAAATATCGTAGAGGTTGCAAAGAAGTTTAAGTTCCATGTCAAAAAGGATAACCCCGGAGTGGCTTTGATGCTTAAGGATGTTGAACTGATGGAGAAAAAAGGATATGGCATAGGCAATCTGGAGGCAGAGCAGTTCTTGCTTGCCAACAAGTATTTTGGAAACCGAAAGGAATATTTCAATATAAGCACATGGAAGATAATGTCAGAGCAGAGGAATGGCGAGTTTTCTGAATGCATATTAACAGGAACTGTTGACAGCAAGAACAGGGAGGTTGTCGCGCCTGTTAAAGGAGGGCCCGTAGATGCCATGTTCAGGGCAATAAAGAAGATGGTGGCAACAAACTATAAAGAGATAAAGGACGTTACTTTGATAAACTATAAGGTTATGATAGCAGAGGACAAGGGAGCTGAAAGCACTGTAAGGGTTTATATAGAATTTAAGAACGGAGAAGAGGAGTGGGGAACAGCAGGGGTATCTACGAACATACTTGAGGCAAGTCTAGAGGCGATAAAAAAGGGCTTCAGGTATTTTCTGGTCAAGACTGGATGAAGAAGCTGGAGAAAAAGGCTTTTCTCTCTAGGGCATATAGGGTAATAGGGGGATATGCAATTGGCAGGATATAAAATAAGCAGAAGGAATATAGAGGCGGTTGCACTAATAATATTCATCTTGGTTTTTTGTTATTTTGGATTGGCTAATATGTGGGGCAGAGAGATAAGCCATGACATGCCTTATTCATACCTTGCTTCTGACTCATTCCTGCATTTTTCTATAGCGGAATATGCGATGGATAATGGCAGGTTTAAATATGCCCCTCCTTATGATGTGGGAGGGCATGAAGGGGTATTGGAGATGCATCCGCCTTTTCTTGCTGTAACTACAATTATGATATCTGAAATCAGCGGAATGAAAACATATGATGCAATCTACCTGACCGCGGTTATACTTACCCTATTTGGGATACTGGCATTTTATATACTTAACAGGGGCTATAATAAGGATGTAGCTTTGCTATCCCTTCCTGCAGCCCTCTTGATTTTTTCAAGGCTGTTTAATATGATGCTGTTCTGGGGGATATGGTACTTTGCTACAGGGGTTGCCCTCATGATAGGCACTGCATACTTCATACCAAGGATAAAAGAGCGGTATGCTTTTGTTTTTTTTGGCATATTATACGGGGCGCTGGTTATAGCACATATTCCTGAAGCCATATATCTTGTTGGGTTTATTGCAGTTTATTTGATTCTAGAGATGATTAAGCGTAAGAAGCTTATTTTAGACAACGCCAAATACCTGCTTATGGGAGGAATCCTGGGCTCTTTCCTGGCAATGTTCTATATCAATGTCTTTAGGAATACCGCCCTGGCAGTTGAAGGGTTTAGAGGAACCCCTGCCGGAGGATATTTCGGTTTTCCGAATATCTTCATTATACACCTTGGCATTGTAGGAATTATATTCCTCATAGGCTTTGTATTTCATCTTCTTGCAAAGAAAAGGTTCAGCTATCCTGTCTTATTCGGATTGTTCTTTTTTGGGGTTTCCTATCTAACCTATTTCGGATTTGGCAAGAGGGCATTTGTACATAGGTTCTTCTGGCATACCTATCTTGGGATATTTTTTGGGATGGCTATATTTTATCTCGTTAAGCTAGTGGTTAAAAAATGGAATCCTGCCTATACACTGGTTCTTTTTATGGTTGTTTTATCAACTATTGTTGTAGCTTACAAGATTGATGCGACAACAAAAACAGGCCCCGGATTGATGGACCCTTATAATTGGCAGGGGCTTATGTGGCTAAGAAAGAATGCCGGTAATGATGTTCCTGTGTTCTATTTTTATACGGATGCCTTATCACAGGCAGCGGCTTTGTACAGTTCACATCATGTATCATTTAAGGTTGGAACAAACAACCTAACAAAGTCAATCCAATCAGGAAGGCTATATCAGAGGTATAGTTTTGGCCTAGCGGATTCACAATCTCCGTTGGCCTGTGAATTGGGGTTCCTTAAGGTTGGATATTACAGGAACATATACAGGCCTGATTCTTTGGAGTATGAATGCGAGGAAGGAAATCAGAGACAGGTTCCAGCCCCCCATAATTTTTGGCTTTGTGATTTAGAGTATGTGTATTTCAATAAGTTTTCAGGAAACCAGGCCTTAGCGGCTTATTCGATGGAAATTGCAAACATACTTTTGAAAGCGCCATGGATCAACAAGGCCTATGAGAATGAGCTGGTGCTGATACTGCATAATGAAAAACCCGGAGAGGATTGCATTGAAGATAATACAGCAGCTTAAGAAAGAAGGAATCATAATCGGGGAATTGTTTTTGATATTTCTAGTAATATTTAAATTCCTTTTCCTGAAGAGCAGCTTTATTCTGGTTTTTAGGACTGTATTTTCAATCTTCTGGCTGTATCTGATACCCGGCTTTTGCCTTATGTATTATTTTGTCGAGAAGATGGATATTGTTGAGAGGATGATAATAGGGACAATATTCGGCTTTGCAGTAAGCAGCCTGTTTGGATATAACCTGGGATTGATGGGAATTAAGGTTGGTGTGCAGGTGCTGCTAATACCTGTTTCTGCTCTTGTTGTCTCTGCGTTTATCATCTACAGGAAGAGTAAGGGTGGTTCTTGAAGTTTACGGTACATAAAGTTCTTTAGGGGCTAATATCACTTCTTCTTCGGGCCTGGTATTTTGAAATTGATTATCATCCCTGCTGCGAGAAGTACAAGAAAAGAGACGATTATGGCTTTTCTTACGCCTATCAGTAATCCCAGGTAGTATACGATGGAAGGGAAGAAGCCTATGCTCAGGAAGAACGAGAATACTATTTTCTCTTCTGTTGACAGGGACGTCTTGTTCAGTATCAGGTAGGAAGGGACAACGAATAAGGCTAATACACCCATTATTGTCTTAAATCCTGTTTTGCCTAATACTAAAAAAGAGAATATTCCTATCATTAACAATATCAGGATCACTGTCTTTTTTGTGTCAAGCTTAAATCCTGCCAAGTTCATACACCTTTATATTATTCCTGTCATATATCTTATCCGCATCTTTCAATGCATCTTCATAAGCACGGATCTGCCCTATCATCTCCTGATTATTCATCAGCATGGCATCGGAGTAGTCTATCACTGCATGGGTTGCGTTTTCCCTTGCCCTGAAAGAGATAACCCTGTTGGAGAGCATCCATTCCCATCTTGATTTTGCCTGTGATATTGCGCCTACCTGGTAGAGCTCTGCCCTTTCATCTTTTATGTTGTCCCTGATCCACTCTGCTGCCTCATACTGGTAGGGGTTTATCCTTGTAATGCCGGGATATGCAGTATTGAGCTGCTGATAAGCTGCCCTGCCGTTGATAAATACGGCGAGTATTATGAAAAGAAGGATTGATGAGTATTTAAGCAGTACCTTTAGGTTTTTAGGCAGCTTTATCATGCTAACAAGATAGACAGCGCCCAGGGCCATTATAGGGCAGAAGATATGGGCAGTGGCGGATAATGACCTGAAAGGGCGGCCTTTTCCTATTATGTCCAGATGAAGCATTATGTAAAGCGATATAAGCCAGCTTACCATGACAAGATCCTTTTTCTTTCTTCTTATAAGCAAAAAGGCAAGGCCTATCAATAAGAAAGGAAGCGTCCATAAGCCGTGCATATCCTTGTATGAGAAATGGGATGCAGGAAGGCCAAGGTCAACATCTTTTGGAGGTGAGTACCAGCTGAACAATCTTGATATATCATAAGGCTGCTTGCCTGTCTGGCCGCTTATTGCCAATACACTGCCTGCCTGGTATGGAAAGACAGAGGCTAGGATAAGGAATATTATTATGGATATCCCTAATTTCCTAATATCAAAAGGAAGCTTTCTTTCTTTTATGATGATTATTGCGGATATTACTGCTAATGCAGCTATTGAATGGAAGAGGCCTACAGGATGCATGTAAAGGTTTATGGCCAGGAGGCAGGACATTATATAGAGATAGATCGGCTTCTGCTCTTTCTTTTCAAAGGAGATAAGGTAGCGGTAGAAACAATATATTATAAGGGGAGTGAGGTAGAAGGATATCCTTTCAGGCCACTGGCCCCAGAGGTAGATGTTTATGTCCCTTAATGAGAACATCACCAGAAGGGATGAAAGAAAAGCAGGCCAGAAACCGTACATCTTTCGCATGATGAAATACAGGATAAGGACTATGCATGATGAGAATACCGCATTAAGGAGAAAGATGGGGATTATGCGCTCACCTCCAACAACCCTTGCAATAGCCAGGTCCATGTGGAACGGCGGAGGGTACCATAATGTGTGGGGCCTAAACTGGTTATCCCTGCCGTACCTCTGGTCTATGAAGTAGGGCAGGGTTGTTAGCGGGGGGTCTGTCGGGGCAGTATAGTCAGGGATCGTAAAATGGGAGAC
>JAHWHQ010000002.1 GCA_019323195.1 Candidatus Woesearchaeota archaeon
AAGGAATGACATGTATAATTATCCTGGCATCAACTGCGCAAAGCAGGCAGACCCTGACGGGCAGATCTGCGTCGGCTTAGACCTAAAACCAGAGGATGCGCCTGCAACACTGCTGTATTACCAAAGCACGCGCGGCATTGGACAGAACGAGCTGCAGGATATTGACTCTACACAGATAAGCGGAAGGATAAAAAATTCCCCTTACAGGTATGACCACCTGAGGTTTAAGCTTGATGTTGACAGGGATTATGTGAGGAACAGAGGGGATGTTGCAAAATGTTTCCCTACAGGGCATGAAGACGGGGTATTTTACTTTCCTATCACTGACTTTACTGCAAGGGAGGTTGCCGGCTGCACTGTTGACGTAACAACAGGAAGGTTTTCATGCCAGGGAGGGGCAAGCTTCTTCTATGAGCAGGGGAATGCATGGATAAGGGAGATAAAGATCGAGGAAGAGGTAATAACAGACCTGGCACAGCCAAAAGGCGTAACATACATGGCAGGGGACGGGAAATACATCTCTGCAACTATAGGGTATGAGAAGGATGACAGGAAGCAGTGCCTTATTGCCAGGCTGATGGATAATGAGGGGTTTATAAAAAAGGCTATCGCTCCGATAGAGCTAAGGAAAGGGGAGATGAGCGGAGAGGTTTCTACAAGAAACATATACCGGATAGAGGAAGGGGATGTTTCGAGCGAAGGGTACGGCTTTAGGGTAGAGTATATTGATGAAAATGGTGAGCACAGGAGTGCTGCCACGCTTGTCTATACAGCAAAGAAGGCAGAGAAAACAGGCTATGGAGGGATGCTCGTCTTCAGGGATAATCCTAATAACGGGGCCGGGATAAGTATATCATCAACAAGCACTGATACCTACAGCTACAGGGGAGATGAAAAGGAGATAAGGGAGTGCTATAAAGCAGGAAATTGGTGCACGATAAAGCTTGAGGATATGGAAGCAGAGATAAACGTAAGGAGTGTAGACCCTACGCCTAACGGCGATTATAAGTTTTATATAAGCCCTACAGCAGGGGCAGGAGGGACAACGCTGGAGCCAAGGTTCTACCTGCATATCGACCTGAGGCATCCGTTGACAGCTGACGGAAGCTGTGATGATGTAAAAGGGCCTGAGCATGACGCTGACCAGCTTATCGTGTCGAACGGCAGGCCGCAGTCAGTAGACATCCCGATATATGTCATATCAGGAAAAACGCAGGAAGATAAATGTGAGAATAAATATGCAAGGGATCCTATAAGGGAGGATGATAATTACTGCATCTGCGGGGAAGGGAACAGGAAGAACTGCCCAAAGGAGGATCTTATATTCTGCTACGGGATGTGCAGGAAGTACATACAATGCAGGTTTAATGAGGACCTGAATTATGCATGCGTATGCGACCCTGATACTCCGGAAGACAAATATGACTGCGGGTGGGATAAAGATGGTAAAGATGGAAGCTTAGACGGCGTAAACAGGGAAGGATGGTATTGCTCCAAGATAGACGGAAAGGCAGAATGCACTAAACAGAGGGCAGAGGGTGTTGAGGCAGTTCCTGAGGATAATACTGATCTAAAGGTAACCCTAAAAAAGCCAGACCCTGAACCTAGGACAGAAGATGGAAAATCTTATTATGTTTACACAAAAGGGGCTAAGATAGGGGTTTTTGGTGAGATAGAGGATGACATAATAAGCAAAGAGGAGAGGTATGAGATAGTTGTGAGGACAGACGATGGAAATAGAAGGGATGTGATTAAAAGCGGCAAGAATGAAGATGGAAAAAGATTATGGGAAATAACAGGCAGCATAGATACCAACAATTATGACCCAGGGACATTGTGGGTTTATATCATAGGAAAGGATGATAGCCAAGAGATATCAAGCAAGATAGCAGAGATAAAGATCGAGGCAAGCACAGAATGATAAAAGATTCCCTTAAGAAAACGTCAGGCATCATCAAAAAAAACAGGAAGAAGGTGCTTCTGCTGCTGTCGCTGCAGGTCGTCTTTTTTATCATGATGAGCATCATACTCTATAATACACTAAACCCTGCAATGAGGCATGCAAGGGATGCTATTGATTATTATGACAGCATAAACATCAGCGAAAATCCAGGGATGTTTGACTACATGGGGAAAGACCCGTTAAAGGTCTATAACAACTACAAAAGCATGGTGCATTACCTTAAGCTGATGGCATTGTTCTCTTTCCTTGCTTATATCATAATAGAGGGGGGGTTATGGGCGCTTAGCGATGACCTGATTAAGAGGAAAAGCCCTAAGCAGTTCCTTAATTATTTCATCAATTTTGCGGCTTTAAGCCTGGGTTTTGTCATCTTGTCCTATATCTTTGTCTTTAATGCATTAAGGTCGATCATATTTGGAGAAGGGTACGGCCTGATCCCACTAATCCTGGTATTATTCCTGCTTATCATGCTGGCATATCTGCTTTTTACCGGCTACAGCCTTATAGGAAGGAGAAGATTGAAGGATATCTTAAGGGTGTGCTTCTTAAAAGGAGTATTGAATTTCCACAGCATAATATTTGCGTTTATGACGGGCCTGCTTATCATAGCCCTGTCTTCATGCCTGCTGTATCTTGCTGTAGAGGCTAACCTTTTTATCCTGCTTATCGCCATGCTGCTTTTTGTTTTCAGCCTTGTCTTTACCAGGCTGTTCTTTATGGTTTTTGTCAATGGGGTTGTCAGAAAAAGGTATTAGCTGATCATTTCTCAAGCTCAAGGATAAAGTCAGAGCCGAGGTTGTATTCCTCTATCCTTATATTTTTATTGGGGAATAATCCCCTTGCATCACCTATAAGGTCCTTGCTCCTGTCCCAGCTCCTGCTCCATCTTATTACGGGCATGAAAAGGTTTAAGGGCCTGAATGTGAATAACTTTCCTTCCAGCATTACCAGCTTTTTCCCTTTTTTTAATGAACCCATACAATTTATCAATGTCTTCTTATGGTCAGGGATGGAAGAGAAGCCTAAGGTGGAGATGACTGCATCGAACTTTCCTTTTAGCTTTATGTTTGCGGCGTCTGCTTCTATAAGGCGGATATTATGGTATCCCTGCTTTTGAAGCTGTTGTTTTGCCTTGTCGAGCATCTCTTTGGTGCAGTCTACTGCTGTTATTTCCCCTCTTTTGCCTATCAGCTCTTCTATATGCCTGAAATTAAGGCCTGCTCCGCAGGCTATTTCGAGAACATTATCGCCTTTCTTAAGGTTTAACTTATCTATCGCCCTTTTTCTCAGGCCTTTTCCGAAAAAGGAGAGCCTGGAAGAAAGGTTAATATAAAATAAAGGAAGATTTCCGTAGCAGGAGTATGCCTGCTGAACCTGCTTTAATGTATAGCTCATCAGCAGAATCTGAAGTTTACTCCAGGTATCATTCCCTTGTTCATAAGGTAGATAAATATTATTGTAAAAACAACCCCTGCAAGGAATGCAAGAACTAACGGGTGGTGGATGTATGCTTTCTTGGACTTGAACATGTTATCACCTTTTTTGTTATTATCTTTTATTATTAAGCTGGGAAGTATATAAAGTTATCGGATTGCTCGGACTTAGGGCTTCAATTTGGGCTTCCTCATACTAATTACTGGCAATTTGGAATAAGCTAAGCCAAAGGCTCAAAGAGTAAGGAAGTGAAACGGTGACAAAATGTCACCAGTTGAATTTTATTCTATTTTTGGCTAATATTTAAATAACCAATAATTTTTCTGGCTTAATAATGAAATTCAGATGCTCTCAGTGCGGATTCTGCTGCAAGGGATTGGGAAGGATTGATACTGAAAGGCCAAGCAGAG
>JAHWHQ010000026.1 GCA_019323195.1 Candidatus Woesearchaeota archaeon
GAAGAGCCTGAGAACTATGTTGTCGTGCATGTAAAGAGCGAGAACATCGACACGTATTCGATAAGGCTGAAGGAGGTTCTTGACCTTATAAGATACAAGACAGGCAAGCCAAAGGTCAACATAATAGCCTTCAGCATGGGCGGCCTTGTTGCAAGGAGGTATATCCAGATATTCGGGACAGAAAGCGTCAATAGGGTTATTCTGATAGGGACCCCTAACAAGGGAATAACAGGAAGGACAGCAGACCTATGCCCTTTGGTGGGAGGTGATCTTGAATGCCGCGATATGGACTCAGGAAGCCTGTTCCTCAACAAGCTTAACAGGGGATCTTTGCCTGATATTCCCATCTACAGCATCGTAGGTACAGGATGCCTGATGGAAGGGAAGGAAGGGGACGGTACTGTCCTGGAAGAGAATGCCCGGCTGGAAGGGGCACAAAACTTTGTAATAAACGGGACATGCACCTCTGTTGACAAGCCGCTGCATACAGACCTAAGGGACATTGGCCTTTACCCTGAGGTTTATGACATCATAATAGATGCCTTGGATGAAGGGCGATAAAATTTCTTATCTCCGCTGTTAGAGTAGACTGGCATTAATCCCCTTCATTAACAATACAATTGATTTTCTCGTAATATTAATATATGAGAAAGCAATCCAAATTTATTATGAAGCTGAATATTCCATTTTACCCAATGCCTAAAGAAAAAGCTAATTATTGCGGTCAGTTTGTCTTAAAACCAATATTTAGATTTCTTCTTAATAAAGAATATGATCTTGAATTCCTTTCAGAATTAAGTGAAAAATTTGATAATGGGTTCACATTAACAATTGGACTGGTGTATGCAGCATTGCATGAGGGGCTAAAAGTAAGATATATAACTAAAAATGAAGAATTGGTCTCTAATGAAGATGTGCCAAATCTTGAAAAGATGTACAATAATACAAAACTAAATGATATCCAAAAAAAAGCGAAGGTTTTATTTGAAAAATCAAAACATTTAGGTTTGCAATTTCAGATAAGAAAACTGACCCTTAAAGAATTGAAATCAGAGATTGACAAAAACAACCCAGTTGTTGTTATTATTGATTATGGGAAAGCTTATGATCTAAACAAACAGATTTTTCACTTTGTTATTATAACTGGTTATGATCATGAACACATCTTTTTTCATGATGTTGGTCCTAAAGAACCTACTGCACACAAAAAATTAAAAGAAGATATATTCTATAATGCATGGACTGCCCCTGGTACAGATATGGACACAGTAATCTTTTCAAAATAACTCATACCGATGGCAATCCCAGCAAAATATAGAAAATCAATCATAACAATAAAATTATTTCTAGTTAAAAAAGAATTAGGTGATTAAACCTGCCTGAGGTAGCCCCATGAATGAAGCTTGTCAGAATCCTCAAACCACCTGTCTCCTATGTCTGTCCTGTAGTACATGTGCGGTATCCTGAGGTTCTTTATCCTTGAGTATGCCTGCTTCTGGGCCTGGACCATTGTCTGGCCAGTCCCGCATACGATAAGGACAACGCCTGAAGTGCCTGTTATCAGCCACTTGTCATCAACCTTCTTGACATCCTCTATATGAACGCCGTCTGCATCTTTCTTGAAGAATATGACAGTATCCTTTGACTTGACATCGAATGTCTCCTTGTCATGGAACGGAAACGGCGGAACAACAATCCTTACACCTATCTGGAATCCGCTTTTGACCTTAAGATTTACATTCCTGCCCTGCGCAAGCTCATAGAAAAATTCACTTATAGGGGTTAACATGCCCTCCTGCTGTATGCTTATCGTAGGGTAGCCGAAACGGGTTGTGAATTCAAGAGGGTAGATGCCGTTATTGTTGACTATGCAGTTCAGGTCGATATAGCCGACATAGCCTTCCTCTGCCAGCTTAGGCTCCATCTTCTTCAGCGTGTGGTTGAAGATCTTGTTAGGGTCTGACCAGAACATGGCAGTGCCCATCTCGCCTGTTGAAGGCCCAAGGTTGCCCGGGAACAGTTTTTTATGCTCAAAATTAACATTAATGGGGTAAATAAACTCCTTGCCGTTGAAGAATGCGCCGACCGCTACCTCTACACCATGGACATACCTCTGGATCTGTATCCTGGGAATCTTCTTTGACCAGGCTTTCTTGTAATCCTGAAGAACCGCTATCACGTCCCTTCCGTCATCCTCTTCACCGACAAAAAGTATGCCCTTGCTGAAGTTAAACTGTCCGCTGGGCTTGATCACATACCTTGCAGGGTTCTTTACGACAAATTTTATCGCCTCGTCAAAAGAGTCGAACTCCTGGTAGTTTATTATAGACACGCCTGCATTTTTAAGCTCTTCCTGGCCGAACGCCCTCTCATCCTCAAGCTTGTCTGTGTAAGGCGTCCCTCCAATCACCAGCTTTCCCTGCTTCCTCAGCATCTGGGCTTTTTTTCCCTGGCCCAGAACATCATCAAAGACTATTATATCCGCCCATTCAACCTCCTTTTCCCAGTTGTCAACCTTGCTCACGAAACCGTCGCCTACCTCTTTCTCTTCCTTGTTCTCTATGAAAAATTTTACATGATGGCCCTCTTTTGCGATCTGCCATGCTATATCGGTTATAAGGCCTTCGATCGTCACGAATAAGAATTTTTTCGGATCCATTTTACCTCGCTTTTTTCAGAAAGAATTCACCTGCTTAAATCTATATCAGATTTCAAAACTTTCATGTTATCTCTGCCTGCTCTTTCACTGTTTGGATCTATCTTTTCCATAGTCACTAATATATATATTAAATAATATGCTTCTATATAAAAATCTTTCTTATTTTTTGTATGGGACTTGTTTTTTGTACTCTCAGGAAATGATTTATTTTTTCGGCTCTGCGTTGGGAAAGCCATGCTTAGGGCCCCATTCAGCCGGAGCCTTGTTCCAGTCCAGGACAAGGCTAAGCTCTTCCATGCTCAATAGGCTGTTTTCTTTTGCTGTTTTAGCCAGAACTGAAAAATTACTCAGCGCTATAGCCCTGCAATTGCCCTCTTCCATCTTCTTTTTCGCCTTTTCCATCTCATAGGTAAATATTGCAATTATAGTATCACAATCAGCCCCGTTATCCCTGCAGGCTTCAACTGCCCTAAAGCTGCTTCCGCCTGTGCTTATGAGATCTTCTATGATAATCACCTTTTTACCGTTGATATCTGCTCCCTCTATCTGCTTCCCTGCCCCATGCTCTTTTTTCTCGGGCCTTATGTAGGACATCGGCTTGTTTAATTCCTGCGCCACAAAGCTGGCCCATGGGATTCCGGCTGTTGCAGTTCCAGCCAATACATCAAATTCCCTGCCCTTTAGGGCTTCAACAAAGGCCTTGACTATTATGTTTCTCTCTTCTGGAAAGGCTATCAGCTTACGGTTATCGCAATAGATCGGGCTCCTTATGCCTGAAACATAGGTATAAGGCTCTTTTGCATCCAGTGTAACTGCCTTCTTATCCAGCAGAATCCTTGCAATCTCTTTTTCATTTGGCATAGACATCACCTTAAATTTGTTATTTTTTTAAGGAAATAAGGTTAGTATAAATAACTTTTTGTTTAAGAAAATCCTGTTAAATGCACCAAAATTGAATCCGAAAAACAGAAACATTTAATAATGATGGCTTATTAGCAAGAAGATAGGAGTTTCTGTATTTGTTCAAGTGCAGTTTCTTTCAAAACTTAACAGGAGGCGATAGATATGGCAAAATACCGTATTGATATGGATGTACTGAGAAAAGGCAAGGTCAGGCCGCAGATCGGAAAGGTTCTTGTGTTAAGTCTTGACGGAGGAAGGCAATTGGAGGGAAAGATAACCCAGATCGGCAGGGATTCAATCATCATGACCAAGACAGAATGAAACTGATAAAGATATGCCCCAAGTGCGGAGGCATCTACATAAGGTACAAGAGGCCGATAGGAAATCCGTTCGGGCCAGGCAAGTGGGTATGCTATACCTGCAATTACTCCGGGAAATTTCCAAGCATAACCCGCTCAGAGATAGCAGAATTTAAGAGCAAGATAAGGGATATATAGGCTGTCAGGAATTCATAACCTCCACAGTCTGGACCTTCTCCAGGACCCTTTCTGTTTTGCTGGCTTTTTCATTGTGGATTATGTCCATGACCAGCTCGCCGTAGTCCTTTGCTCCCTGAGAGCTTTTTGCGTATGAGAAGATTGAGCATTTCTTCTTGGGAGCCTCTTTAAGCTTTGAGTTTGCCATTATGCTGCCGGATACTATGCCGTAGAAATCCCCCTGCATCCTGTTGAGGATCTCCCTGGAGACCTTAAGGCGCTTATCATAGAACGTGGGGATTATCCTTGATATGGCAACCTTTTCATCCCCTACATCCTCGTTAAATTTCTCTATCTTCTCGATCGTCTTCATCAATACCTTATAGCCCAGAACATCGGTAGAGATAGGGACAAAGACCTCATCAGAGTAGATAAGGGCGTTCCTTGTCATGGTCCCGAAATTCGGGGGGCAGTCAAGTATGGCATAATCATAGCTGTTGTTCTTCTCCATCTTAAGGCTTAGGATATAATCCTTGTTTGCCCGGTTTCCCAGAGCCTCGTCAACGTCGTTCAATGAATCATTGCTCGGGACAAGGTCAAGGTCCTTCCCCATGTGGGTTATGCATTCCTCAAGCTCTGCGCCGTTTGCTATCAGGTGGAACATGTCCTTGGTGGGATATTCTGATTCCAGGCAGTGGCTTATGCTTCCCTGTGAATCCAGGTCCATAAGAAGGACTTTTTTCCCTTTTCGTGCAAGGCCTGCAGCGATGTTGACAGCTGTTGTTGTCTTTCCAACGCCGCCTTTAAGACAGAATACAGATATTTTTCTCATGGGGAACACCTCTTTTGCCATCTCGTCGATAACAATAAATTTTAGTATTGGGAAATGGCTACTAGTATATAAATTTTACCTTATTGCCGACCTGAATAAGGGGGCAACAGAAAAGTGACAAAACAAGGCAAAGATGCATTTTCAAGACAGCCTTTAGGCTATAATGGATAGATTTATAAATAAATGAAAACATATCTTCTATAGGAAGGTGGTTTTATGGCTGAAGATTATGGTCCTTGTAGTTTATGCAGGGAAGGAAGGCTGATAAAAAAAGGGGAGAGCGAGATAGGAGGAGCCACATATTTTTTATTGAAATGCAATAAGTGCAACCATGAGGTTGCAAGAAACATCAAATAAAATGGGAAATGAAGTATCGCTGCAAAGGGTTGAAGGGCAGGGAGAGAAGAGATGCCCTGAATGCAAGAGCAAGGAGATCGTCAGGAAGGATAATGAGATCTACTGCAAGAAATGCGGCTATGTTATAGATTAGGCTGGTTCTGCGTACGATAGCTTTATAACTTGATTTCTATTTCTGCATACTATGGCCAGGATATACTTCCAGACGCATGGATGCAGCACAAACCTCAGCGAATCAGAGGTAATGACGGGTCTGCTGAAAAGGGCAGGCTTTAGTATAGCCGGGAATGCCCGGGAGGCAGACATCCTTGTGATCAATATATGCACTGTGAAAGGGGAAGCTACAGCCTTAAGGGAGATAAGGAAGCTGGATGAGTCGTTTCCAGGGAAGAGGCTTATCATAGCAGGATGCATAACACAGAATATCCTGGAAGATGCAAGGGAGATCAGGGAAGATGCCAGCTTCATAAGCACACATAACATCAGGTCAATAGTTGAGGTTGTTGAGGAGGTCATCAATGACAACATCATAGCTGCAGTCGGAAGGGATGAATACGTGAAGATCAACCTGCCTAAGGTAAGGAAGAATGATGTGATAGGCATCGTCCCCATATTAAGCGGCTGCCTGAACTCATGCTCTTACTGCTCTGTGAGGAATGTCAAGGGAAGATTGTTATCCTATGATATTGAGGATGTCAGGTCCGAGGTGATGAGGTGCCTGAGGGACGGATGCAGGGAGATATGGGTAACGTCACAGGACAATTCCGCCTATATGCTTGATAAGGGCGGGGAAAGCAGCCTTCCTGAGCTGATAGGAAGGATAACAGCGATAAACAGGAGGTTCTTTGTGAGGATCGGCATGATGAACCCCCTGCACCTTAAGGATATACTGGAGCCTATGATAGAGGCCTATAAGAGTGACAGGGTGTTTAAGTTCCTGCATGTGCCTGTCCAGTCTGGTAATGATAGCATATTAAGGCTTATGAGAAGGGGCTATAGTGCTGATGATTTCAGGATGATAATAAGGGAGTTCAGGAAGAATATCCCAAACATAACAATAAGCACAGACATCATCTGCGGGTTTCCTACAGAGACAGAGCAGCAGTTTAACGATTCCCTTAACCTGATAAGGGAGATAAAGCCTGATGTCCTTAACATATCAAGGTTCCAGGCAAGGCCAGGGACAGAGGCTGCGGTCATGGAAGCCCAGGTCGATGGAGGCATAATCAAGAACAGGTCAAGGCTTTTGACAAGCATATATGAGAACATATCAAGGATGGGCAATGAGAGATGGCTCAACTGGCATGGGGAGGTATTGATAGATGAGAAAGGCAAGGAAGGGACATGGATAGGGAGGAATCTCGCCTATAAGCCTGTCATAGTAAAAGGAAACCTGAAATTAGGGGATTTTGTAGATGTCAGGGTGGATAACATAACCAGCCATGACCTCAGGGGGGAGATTATATAATCGGTTTTTTCTTTAATACCAATAATTATTTAAAATAAGGCACCATTTTACCCTATATGGCAGTAGGGATAACAGGGGTGTTCGGGGCAGGAAAGACAACTGTGTCTGCCTTGTTTGCAAAGCACGGCTATAAGGTCATTAATGCTGATGAGATAGGGCATATTCTGTTAAATAAGAAGCCAATCAGAGACAGGATAGTAAAGGAATTCGGCAGCTCCGTATTGACAAAAAACAGGATAGACCGGAGGAAGCTTAAGGATATTGTCTTTTATGATCCCAAGGAACTGATAAGATTAAACAGGATAATACATCCTCCCCTTATCAAGGAGATAAAATCAGGCATAAGGAAGAATAAGTCAGGCAGGGTAATAGTCGACGGCGCCCTTCTTGTCGAGGCCGGATGTGCAGGGCTTTTTGATAGGCTTATCGTGGTGAAAGCAGGGAGGAAAGAGCTGCTGAAAAGGCTTTTGAAGAAGGGAAAATACAATAAGAAAGAGATAGAGAACATATCCAGATCCCAGCTCAGCCAGAGGGAAAAACTTAAATATGCCGATTATATCATAGATAACAGCAAAAGCCTGGAAAATACAAAGAAAGGTGTTGAAAGGGTTATAAAGATGATAAAAGGTGAATTAAGATGAAAAAAACAGCAGTTTACCCGGGAAGCTTTGACCCGGTTACAGACGGGCATCTGGACGTATTGAAAAGGGCCCTGAAGATATTTGACAAGGTAGTAGTTGCAGTAGGTGAAAATCCAGATAAGCAGTACCTATTTACCTCGAAGGAGAGGGTGGATATGATTGAAAATGTGGTTAAGGGCATGGATGTTGAGGTTGACCATTTCTCAGGTCTTCTTATAGGCTTCGCAGTTAAGAAAAAGGCGAATGCTATTGTAAGGGGCCTAAGGGCTGTCTCTGATTTTGACTCAGAGTTCCAGAATGCCCTTATGAACAGGAAGCTGAATGATAATATCGAGACGGTTTTTATAATGACAAGGGGGATGTATTCCTATCTGAGCTCATCTCTTGTTAAGGAGGCAGCAGGCCTTGGGGCCAGGCTTAACGGCATGGTACCTGCCTATGTTGAGAAGAAGCTCAAGGAAAAGTTCGGCAGGTAAAGCTATAAGCTGGCATATTCATCGGTTTCCTTGTCTGTTTCAGCTGTTTTCTTAAGGTATATATGGATAAGGCACTCATTAGAGCCTTTTGCTATCGTCTTTTTGAGGATTATCTTGCTGTAGCCAAGGTTCCTGGCTGTCATCACGCCGCATAAGGCGGATGTTGTTGCGCATAAAGAGGGGGATTTCCTTATTTTCCTGCCGAAAGGGCATTTCGTGTTCTTAAGGATGATCATGTCTTCTGTCCTTTCCATCACTATAAAGCTGCCGCCTATCTTGCGCTGGGCATCTAGTAATGAGTCTATGACCTGGGTGTAGTTGAGCTTATTTACGCCATGGAACTGCTTGTACTGCTCTTCAATGCCTTTGGCGCTGGAGATGGCTGCTTTTTTTATCCTCTTCCTGGATTCAGGATCATTAAGCTGTGATGCTATCTCAAGCAGGGTGCTGTTAAAATAGGCTTCACGGGATAATGTAACGGAAATGTACCACAGCTTGGCCATGCCGAGCTGTTTAAAGTCCACCAGGGCCTTTTCCTTGATAATGGCCAGGTATTTGCCTATCGTCATCCTGTTAAGGCCGAGATAATGGGCTATATCAGAAGATGTTACCCCCAGAGGGCTGTTTTTGATGAAATTGATTATTTTCTTTTCAGTATCTGAATTAAACATGGTTCCCCCCTGCTTTAACTATCAGATGGATTAACGGGTTGCTAATATTTAAAAGTTACGCTTATTGATTATTGACATAACCGAAAGATTTATATAGTTGATGTGCGGTATTGATTATCAATACCCTTAGACAATCTAAAGGGTATGTTTAAGAGGTAAAACGAACGAGGTGAAAAGACAATGGACAAAAGAGTAGGAAATTACTCCTTTATTATCGGGGTAATCATAGCGATTGTCCTGGGTGTCTTCTCATTAGGAACCGCAACGCCTATGCTGGCATCACTGCTGGTTGTTTTAGGGCTGATTGTAGGGTTTCTTAATGTGACAGGCAAAGAGACGAAAGAGTTCCTTTTGGTTGCAGTGGTTCTGGTAATTTCTGCAAGCATGGGAGGAGCTAGTGCTACACTGGGAGGAGTCCAGTACATCGGGCAATACCTAAGCGGCATATTTACGCAGGTTTTGGCTTTCGTTGTCCCTGCAACAGTCGTTGTTGCTTTAAAGGACATCTGGAACCTGGGACAGGTACAGTAAATCCATTTTCTTTATTTTTTTATTTTTTTAAAATAATTAACTTTAAATAAAAAGCCTGAACACTTATTCTTTATGGACGCTGAAACATTAGACAAATACAGGAAGGCAGGAAGGATAGCTGCAGAGGCCTTAGAGTACGGCAAAGGCCTTATAAAGAAAGAAGCCAGGGTTCTTGACGTCTGCAATAAGGTTGAGCAGAAGATAGAGGAGCTTGGGGCAAAGCCTGCTTTTCCGGCGCAGGTCTCTATGGATGATACAGCTGCGCATTACTGCCCTAAGGATGATGATGATATTGTCTTTTCAGAGCAATTGGTAAGCCTTGACGTAGGGGTTCATGTTGACGGCCTTATAGGTGATAATGCATGCAGCGTAGACCTTTCAGGGAAGCATTCTGAGCTGATCAAAGCATCTGAAGAGGCGCTTAAGGCTGCCATCGGGAAGGTCAAGCTGGGTGTCAGGCTTAGCGAGATAGGGAAGGCTATCGAGGATGCGATAAAAGGGTTTGGCTTTAATCCTGTAAGGAACCTTTCAGGGCACGGCCTTGATTCCTATAACATACATTGTTATCCTACCATACCCAATTTTGATACAAAGGAAGACTCTGTCCTTGAGGAAGGTGTTATAGCTATCGAGCCTTTTGCAACTGACGGCACAGGGATGATACATGAGAAAGGCGAGGCTTCTGTCTTCTCGATGATAGGAAAAAAGCCTGTAAGGATAGGGTTTGTAAGGAACATACAGAAGGAGATAGAGGGCTATAACGGCCTGCCTTTCACGACAAGATGGCTTACAAGGAAATATTCAGAGGCGCAGGTGAAGTATGCGCTGAACCAGTTCAAGCAGCTCGATATAATAAAGGAATACCCACCCCTGGTAGAGAGGTCTAACGGCTTAGTGAGCCAGGCAGAGCACAGCTTATTGGTAGAAGAAGGTAAGGTAGAGGTATTGACTGTAAAAGGGCAGGGTTAGTCAGGATTGGTTTTTTGGTTTTCTTTTAGTTCTTTTTCAAGGATTCCTTCCAAAATTTCTATCTTTCGGTAAGGGTCACATCTTTGCCCCCACTTATTTTTTACTACTTTTGGTTTAAGAGACTGAAGCTTGTCAGCAGTTTTATTATAAATCTCCTTAAATTCCTGGATGTAGCTTAAGAGTTTTGGTGAAATATCTTTTTTACTTTCAGGAGAAAGATAATTAAATGTCCTTATAATATCCATCAAACCTATCCTGCTTTGTTTAAGATGATATTCAATCAGATTTCTGATACAATAACTTAAATTATCCTCTTTCTTGTCCTTTCTATTATCGTAGTATGAAGAAACTGCATTATATAATCTTGTTAAGTGTTCATCTTCATAAGCGAGATTCTGCCCTATGTTGACTTGTCTCCAGGAATCAGTCCATCTTTTAAGATTACTATTATTTGTCTTATTTAGCATATTAAGCAGAAGAACAAATCTTTCTTTTTAAACCTTTTCTTTCATATAACTTTTTAGTAGTAATTTTACTAAAAAACAACCCCACTAATGGCCAGAAATATGACAGAGATCCCTACTATCGTGAAATATACAGGCTTGCTCCAGTCAAGGACCTTTTTGCCGTCAAACATCCAGACAGGGAGCATGTTAAAGAGTGCAAGCCAGGTGTTTATGATAAAGCCGTATTTGGCTATGCTTGCCAGTATTCCTGTTAGAGGAACAAGAAGGACAAGGGAAAGGAATACTGCGGCAACCGCAAGGTTTGCTATCGCGCCTGCTGCTGATATCCTGCCGTTCCTTCTTTTTCCTACAGGGCCTGAGATCATGACTGCCCCTGGGGCTGCTATTACAAACCCTACAAAGGCCATTATGACAGCAAGGATAAGCATCTTGTCCCATGCCCTGAACTCTGCATGGCAGCCGTACTTTTGGGCTAGTATCTTGTGCGACATCTCGTGCGCTACAAACCCTAAACCTACGCTTAAGGATGATATCATGAAGAATGTTATGAAATCAAAGGAGAATAATGAGCCGCCAAGGATGATGGCGAACGCCAAAGAGATAGCAGCCCATGCCTTGATAAGGTCGATAAGCTCTTTCCTTGATGTAGTAATGCCTCCTATCAGCTCTATCTCATTGCCTGGGTTTATCAGCTTCATATTACGCTAATAAGAGGAGCTAATATAAAAAGTTAATCTTATTGGAAATCTCTGGCGAGATTTTCAATCCCTCATACCGAAGGCAAATACCCCGCATGCTTTGGAATCTGAGATTCCTAACCCCCTCAGACTTTCAGTCTGGATTTAGTGCGGGGATTGCCATCGGCATGAGCTATTGTTAAGTAAACCTGTAAGATTAGCTTTCAGCCGCCAGCTATTTAATATACCTGAACTCCTTTCTTGTCTCTGACAGGAATACCAGAAACCCCACTATGTAGAAAAGGGATATTACGATAAGGAAGATTATGAAATAGAAGGCAACAAGGTATCTTTTCAGGCTGAAAAGCAGGAATCTTATGGTTTCAACGTAATATGAGGCAGTGCTCCTGAAGAAATAGAAGATGTAAAGGACAAAGAAAAGGTCTACAACCGCTATCCCCATCGCTATAAGCTTCTCTTTTATCCAGTGGCTTGAGCTCAGGAAGTAAACCACTAAGCCGAACAATAAGGATAGGAATACTACCAGGGCAAGGTTGGTACTGGCATTCAGCTGTGATGTTGTAATGTCAACGCCGATCAGCGACTCTACCTTTATGTCCTTAAGCTTAAAGACAGGGGCTATGATGAACACCAGCACAGACGCAAAGAACATGGAAAGTTTCTTGCTGTCAGCAAAAAAGCCCTTGCCGCAATACAGCCTGTACCATATGTAAGCAGGAAGTATGAGGAGGAAAAGCATGCCGAATATGTTAAACAGGTATATCCAGCTTATGTACGCCTTTTGCAGGAGTGTGGATGATGCTGCAGTGTCTTTCAGGAACAGCAGGTAAAGCGGCTCATGCCCTGCCCCCAGCTGGCTGAAATAAAGGGTGTCATGAAAGCCGAGTATGTAAGGTATTATGAAGATGGCAACATCTGTAAGCAGGTGCAGGACCAATAGGCCGGAAATCCCAAGAAAAAAGCTTTCCTTTGAATGGAACAGCCCTATAAACTTTTCATAGAACCCCTCGCCTACATCCCCTATCTTGTAGATAAGGGATTTTGGGCTTAGCTTCTTGAAATGGACCCTGAATAATGTAAGCATGTAGAAGATGAAGGCGACTATAAGCAGGGATGCGTCAACAGCGATCGCCAGCCATTCCATCATGAGGTTAAAGAGCACGATAAAGAAGAATACAAGGACAAAGAATGTTGCTATGAACCTTTCCACCCTCTTGGCTGCTGTTGAGGCATAGCCTTTCTCATGGATGACGCTCATTATGCTCGGCTTCTTTACCTTTATGAGGAAAGTGATCAAAGCTGAAAGGGCTATTAGGGCTATCCCTCCGGCATAGAAAGAGGTCAGTTCGACAGCTACGTTGTTGCTGATTATGAAGGTATACAGCGGAGCAAGAAGGTTGGCTTCCTCTGCTGATACATAGGCATAGCCTACCAGGCTTTTTGTTATGAGGAGGAAATATGAGATAATAAGGGAGATGTCGATCAGTTTATTCCTGACGCCGAAGAAGAGCTTTGTAAGGCTTATCCTGTAGAGCAGATAGCCTAAAAGGAGCCAGGAGAGTATCTTTTTCATGAAGTCAACATCCCCTGGAAGGTATTCGAAGAAATCAAGGAAGTTTACAACTATAAGGAAAATAAGGATAAAGACCTCAGTGGCTCTTATCGGTTTATTGCCCATCCTGGGATTGTCTCTGGCTTACTTCTATTTATTTCTTTCTATAGTCCAGCAGTGTTGAAAATCTCGCTACGCTTCGGGTTAGCAGCTTCAAAATCCTTAATGTTTAGATTGATAGCTGACATCCCCCGACGGGTCCAACCCCCCTGTCAGCTTAAAGAACTATTTAATAGGATTTTGACCTTAGGCTGCTAACCTACATTTTCAACCCTGCTTATACCTTATAAGGTCCTTTATGGTATAGACAGAAAGCTTATGCTTTTCAGCGAACATCTTCAGGTCGGGCAGCTTGGCCATGCTTCCGTCATCATTCATGACCTCTGCGATGACAGCAGCAGGGTAGAGGTTTGCCATCCTGCACAGCTCGACAGCAGCCTCTGTATGGCCCTCCCTTTCAAGGATGCCGTTATTGGCTGCCCTTAGAGGGAATATATGCCCGGGCCTTGCAAGCTCTTCAGGCCTGCTTTTAGGGTCAAGAAGCACCTTGATTGTTTCCAGCCTGTCATCAACGCTCATGCCTGTTGTTGTGTTTCTCTTTGCATCGACAGACACTGCAAAAGGTGTGTTGAACCTGCATGTGCTTTTAGGGACCATAAGGGGGATCTTCAGCTCGTCCAGCCTTTTTCCGTCCATAGGCATGCACATAAGCCCCTTGGCCCATTGTATGATATAATTAAGCTTAGAAGGGGTTGCCTTTTCAGCTGCGAGCACTATGTCCCCTTCATTCTCCCTGTTCTCGTCATCAACGATGATGATAAAATCTCCCCTCTGGAGCTCTTTTATAGCATCTTCTATTTTTCCAAACATAGGTCTAAAGAAGCAGGAGCTATTTAAAAAGATTTTTGTTTGGACTGCTAACCTACATTTTCAACAACGCCTTTTTGAAGCAAAAATCTTATAAACCCAGGCAGATACCTTTAGCAGCATGGGGATCAGCATAGGCCTTATAGGGACAGGGACAATAGGTTCAGGTGTAGTCAGGATACTTGCTAGGAATTCTGGCCTTATAGAGAAAAGGACAGGCATAAGGCTTAGCCTTAAGAAGGTATGCGACCTTAACCTGGAGAATGCAAGGTCTCTTGGGCTCAGGGATGAGCAGCTTACAAAAGACTACATGGACATAATAGATGACAAGGATATTGATGTTGTCATAGAGCTTATAGGCGGGTATGAGCCTGCAAGGACCATCATCCTCAAGGCTCTGCAGAGCAGGAAGCATGTTGTAACTGCAAATAAGGCAGTCATCGCAAAGCACGGAAAAGAGATATTTTCTGAGGCGCAGAGGAATGATGTTTCCATAGCCTTTGAGGCAGCGGTTGGCGGCTGCATCCCTGTGATAAAGATGATAAGGGAGAGCTATGTGGCTGATAATATAAAAGATATCTATGGCATCCTTAACGGGACTACCAATTACATATTGACGGGGATGGAGAAAGGGGTGAGCTATAATGAGGTGTTGAAAAAGGCCCAGGAAAAAGGCTTTGCAGAGGCAGACCCGGGCTTTGATGTCGAGGGAAAGGATACGGCCCAGAAGCTGTCTATCCTTTCTTCGCTTGCGTTCAATGCTGATACAGGGGATGCTGTCTTTACAGAGGGCATCACAAAGATAGACAAGAATGACATACAGTATGCTGACGAGCTAGGATATAAGATAAAGCTTCTTGCAATAGCAAAGCATGAGAATGACGAGATAGAGCTGAGGGTGCACCCTACCATGATACCGAAGCAGCACGAGCTTGCTAATGCGAAGGATGAGCTTAATGCTGTCTATGTTGTCGGAGAGAATACCACAAAATCCATGCTCTACGGTAAAGGGGCTGGCCAGCTTCCTACTGCAACGGTTGTAATAGGGGATGTCCTGGATATTGCAAGGGGAAAAAAGCAGGGATTTTATCTTAAGCAGATAAAGACAAAAGATATAAATAAGGTAAAGTCAAGGTATTACCTTCGTTATAATGTCGTTGACAGGCCGGGTGTCCTGGCTAAGATCTCAAGGATATTAGGCGATAACAACATAAGCATAGCTGCTGTGCAGCAGAAAGAGGTCAATAAGGAGGTTGTTCCTGTCATTGTTATAACGCATGAGGCAGCTGAAGAGGATGTCATGCGCTCTATAGAAGAGGTGGATAAGCTGGATGTTGTCAGGAAAGGGAGCATCGTAATAAGGATAGAGGATATTGGGTGATGAATGTGTATGCGTACAAAGATATATTTGACTTTAATGTAAGGTGGACATGGAAGACCATTACATTATTGGCTTTTCTTGCTGTTTTTCCTAATGTGCTGGGCCTGGTACATACGACAGTTTTTGGTGTCAGGGTCCATTTCTTCCAGTACCTTATCTTCCTTGCTGCGATAATCTATGGCCCTGCCGGCGGCATGGTGTCAGGGGCTTTCGGATCTGTCTATACCGCAGCAGCGTTAGGCAATCCTTATGTAATAATAGGAAATGTTATACTTGGCGGGGTGTTTGGTGTTCTTATCAGGCTTAAATGGCATGTAATATCTGCTGTTTTGACAGCCTATCTTATCCAGATGCCCTGGCTCTGGGTTACTGATGTTTATTTAGCAGGCATGCCTGTTAAGGTTGTTAACGGGATTGTTATAGCTTTGCTTATCAGTGATGTGTTATGGGCGGTTGTTGCAGGGTGGAGTTCTAAGTATGTATCAAAGCATTTAAATATCCGGGATTAAATTATGCTTAATATGGGATACAAACAGGTTATACTTGTAAGGCAGGACCTTAAGCTGCCGAAGGGAAAGCTTGCAGTGCAATGCGCGCATGCCTCTTCTGCTGCTCTCATCAAAAGCCATAAGGATGACATAAAGGGATGGCAGGGAGAAGGCATGAAAAAGATAGTCCTGAAGGTCAAGGACCTGGATGAATTGTTTAAATATAAAGGTGAGGCAGATGATCTCGGCCTTGTCACAGCCCTGATAGAGGATGCAGGCAAGACCGTCGTAAAGCCTGGGACAGTAACCTGCTTAGGGATAGGCCCTGACAGGGAAGAGAAGATAGACAAGGTTACCGGCAAGCTTAAGATGGTGTGAGATTCCATCACCAGACAAAAGGAAGAATCCTATACCTTGTCTTTTTGGTGTATGCCTTATATCCCTTCAATTCTTTCTGAAGGGTCTTGTCCTCTAAAGCTGTCCTGACAATAAGGGAAAGCGATGATAAGGCAGCAGGGATAAGGGCGTATAATGAGCCCAGGGCAAGGGCGATCGAGAATACCATCACTATCGAAGAAGCATACATAGGATGCCTGACATACTTATATGGGCCGGTTGTGACTGTCTTCTGGTTCTTTTGGATCTCTACTGTTTTTAACAGGTAGGAGTTCTCTTTCATAACCAGGAATATCCAGTATGACGAGATCAGGAAACCAATAAAGCCGATAGCCTCAAGCCAGGCAGGTATGCTGCTCCATCCATGCCTTACATCAAGCCCTGGTATGATAAGCAATGATGTCATGGCGACAACAACAAAGGACATGACAATCTTATCCCATAGCCTTGGAGGAAGCTTCATAGCCATCCTTTTTCTTATCATTTCAGGATTATGCCTTAAGAAATAGGATGTTAAGATTATTGCATATCCCAGCTGGAGAACGATATAGGTCCATGCTTCAGCCCAGTTCAGGGTTCCGGCAGGCCAGAATAAGATGATCATCATTACAGGTACTGCAATAAGAAACTGCAATACAAGCCATGATTTAGATATTTTCATTCTTTCTTATCCTGGCAGTTCTTACATCTTGCTGCATATTTGTCGACAACATGCTTGACTATCCTGCTCAGCCTGCTGTCGACAGCGACCATGTAACAAGCCTCTGCACCGCATATAGAGCATCTCATTGTTTCACCTCAGGTACATGAACAAGAAAGCTGCTGCTATCCCTAAGACCAGCATGACCAGGCCGGCAAGCACCCCAAGCTTCTTTATTTTTTTCTCCTTTCTTGTCAAAGGCCTTATCTTTCCCTGTTTTTTGTATCTTTCCTCTATCCCGGCGCCGACAGATAACCCAAAAGCGACGCCTATGGCAGGGCCTATGCCCATCAAGCCCGGATTTTTTGTGGCGATGCTTAAAGGGATGCCTAAGCCTGAAAAGAGGGCAATGCCTATCCCCATCCACATACCTATAAAATGGCCTTCAGGGTATTTCCTGTTTTTGTCCATATAGGTAAGGATTAATCTGATTATATTTAAATGCTTTGATGGCCTGGAAAAGATTTAAATAATGATCTCTCTTTCTGATTGATATTATGGGATTGGAATATAATTTATTTGATACGGGTTATATGCCTTCTACTAAGGTAGATCAGGCAATCCAGCAAGATATAGGACGAATCAATGAGAGCAGTATCAAAAAAGAGATAGAAGAA
>JAHWHQ010000027.1 GCA_019323195.1 Candidatus Woesearchaeota archaeon
AGAGGTATAGTCTCCTACATAGGTAGCATAGAACATCCTTGCCAGCAGTGAAGAGCCTTTCAGATTAACCTCCACCACATCGATCTTATCCCCCATTATCTCCTTGCATATGTCCATCCTTTTCCTTATCCTTGGGTTGTCCTTTTCATCCCTCAGCAGGATTGCGATGTATTTTTCCCTTTCCATCGCCCTGAAAGCATTTATCTCATTATGGTTCATCTCAGGGAATGCGGAATGGAAAGCAGGGTATTTGGCATTCTCATTGATCTGTGTCTGCCACCTGTATGCTACCGGCTTTAGCAGCTCTGAAGAATATATCAATGGTATTTTGCGCTGTATCTTTTTTGCCAGCCCCTCTGCGATGTCCTTTATCTCCTCATTTTTGCTTACTAGAAGTGCAAGCATCTCGTTCAGGTCTGCATTCTTAACGTCAATAAGGTTTGAGTTGTATAATACCCCCAGCATAGGGAAGAAAAGGTACCCTAAAGCAGCCCTCGGCTGCAGTCCGGGAGGAACTTTGATGACCTTCTCAGCCTCTTTTGACAGCTTTCCTCCTGATGTTATAGCGATGATCTGTGCGCCTTTCTTCTTTGCATCATAGAACGCTGATAATGTCTCTTCTGTATTGCCTGAATAGGAAACAGCAAAAACCAGCGTATAGCTGTCAACAAAAGCCGGCACCTCATAATTCCTGTTCACAAAAACAGGAATCTTTACGTCATGGCAGTATGTCCTTAGCAGGTCTCCTCCGATAGCCGACCCTCCCATCCCGCATACGACTATAGATGTTACCTCTCCCTGGGCTATTATCCCCTTGTTTAGGTTAAGGGCTTCCTTGCATTGTTTTGGGAAATCATCAATAACCTTTATTAAGTTAGATTTGTCGAATACCATTTTTAGTTTTAACTCCTTGTCTTGCTGTTTTCTTTAAGTCAAACTAAACTATTATTTATAATTTACTATTTTTTAGTAGCGGGCAAAAATAATCGCTTATAAACCTCCGCTGCTAAATTGTAAAAAACAGACAAATTGAATCAATACTTCTGTTTTTTACTTTTTTAGTAGCGGACATCATCAAATAGGCTAATTATTAGCCGCTGCTAAATTGCAAAAGACAAGCAAATCTAGAATCATGCGATATGGAACAGCTTTGCTATAAAGAATATATAGAATACCAGTAGCATATATCCTTCCCATTTTGTTATCTCCTTGTCTTCTGTAATGAAATAATAGATTAATGTTGCGATGACCATCAATGGAAGGCTGAATGTTATGATGCTTCTTGGTATATTGATGTTGCTTATCAGCCCTGGTATCCCCATGACCACCAGCGAATTGAATATATTAGAGCCGAGGATATTTCCCACAGCTATCTCAGGCTTTCCTTTCCTTGCTGCAGTGCATGTCACAGCCAGCTCTGGCAGCGACGTTCCAAGCGCCACTGCGCTTAACGCGATTATCTCCTTTCCTACATTAAGTATCTTTGATATCTCGATAACAGAGACAACAGTATATTTTGCCCCCAAAAATATAAGTGCAGAACTGAATACAAGGATAAGCGGCGTTTTCCACCCCATCTTCCTGATTTTCTTCATCTTTTTCATCTCTTTCTCTATCTCAATATCCTCATGCGTCTTCTCTGCCGTAATCGTATATAATAGGTAAGCAAGGTAAGACGCCAGGCACAATAAGGCATCCATCAATGTAAACTTCCCGTCCAATATGGTCAATCCCAGCAGGAATGCTGAGCATATCAATAACGGCAGGTCTACATGGATAAGCCCGAAATCTATCTTTATTGTTTTTCTTGATATCAATGTAGCCAGTCCCAGTATAAGGAAGATATTTGTTATGTTGGAACCTATGACATTCCCTATTACTATCTCTGAAGATTTCTGTACAACAGCAAATATGCTTGAGATCAGCTCCGGCAGCGATGTTCCGATGCTCACGATAGTAACCCCAACGATAAAAGGCGCCATCCCGAAGAACAGCCCTATCTTCTCCGCAGAAAGCGTAAAATAGTCAGAAGCCTTCACCAGCACCAACAGGCTGATAACAAACACACCAGCCCACATGAGCAGAGGAACCATTCTTAAAGAATTATTCTTATTATTTAAATTTGTTTTGGTTTGTTAGTAGCTATGTATTAAAATAGGATGGTTTTTGTATATATGATTAAATACAATTAAGGAAGTGTTTTTAAATTAGACTGGCAGAAATCCCCTGTGTTTACGCAAGGGGATGAATGTCAGTCTGATTTCCTAAAAATTTACATCAAAATATCAGCCCCGAACAATCCCCACCCTTTAGGGTTGGGGTAGGGGCTGATGTAAATTTTTTTGAATTTGTTTAGGAGGCAGGATAAAATAAAATGGCGGATACAAAAAAATTAATATGGGGAATTGTTGGAATACTTTTTGCTATAGGTGCAGCATATTATGGTTTCAAAATTCTTAATCAAGGGGGTTTTCTTGGTTGGATTATACTTATAGTTGCAATAATTGGAGCTGGCATTGGAATTAAGGAATTAATTCAGGCTTTAAAGCAATAAAAGAATGTCAAAATGGGAAAAACAATATATTTAATAAATGGAATTATGGGTATAGTTGTAGGTTTAGGGGTGACAATTTTTTCCATAGTTGGGATGATTAAACAATTTAATGCCAATTCATTAGGTTGGTTTATTGCAGGAGTTGCAGGTGTAGGTTTTGGGATATATGAATGGAAAAAATATAGATCATCCTGATATATTTGCCCCGCCTTTTATTTTTTTATTTGATTTGGCTTTATCCTTTAAGATAGGAAACTTTCTAAACTTCTCATAACAAAACCCACAAGAACTTCCCTTATATATAAAAATAAAAAATGCGAGGGATGGGATTCGAACCTTTCCGAGAGCCGCATCTCTGCCGTCCCTTCACGGATCCACTAAGGAACAGGATATCTTACTTACAGGTAAGTGCTCCGTTGTGGAGCGCTGGTCTTAAGTTTCGCACTGAAAACAGGCCTGCGCGTTTGACCAGGCTTCGCTCTGAGGAGCATCAAGACAAAACTTGATGGTTACCCTCGCATATTGCCTGGTATCTTTAGAAGTAGCTGAACTATATTTAAACCTTTTGTTCAAATGTGTGCATTAAGCCCCTACGGATAGGTTGTTGCCAAAACTCTCCTATCGTCGGGAGGTCATCAGGTTCGGCTCTGGATTTTGTTTTTTTAAGGTCGACATCCCCCTTGTCGACTTAAAGAAAAAACTTAAGGAGCCTCACAAATGGATGACCACCATCATTTTGGCAACAACCTTAATGCACTCACTCAAATCTTATATCCGTCAAAAAAATCCTTCAGAACATCATGCAGCTCATATACCTCTTTTGCCAGTTGGTCGTCATACTTATTGAAGTGGTACCTGTAGATGTATTTGTCGACAAGCGCCCTCATAAAATGAAACAATGCCTTTTGCTGCCATTTACCGCCCATGTCTGTCTCAAGTATTCCGTCAAGTATTATCAGGGCATTCCCCTTATTGAGCCTCTTCTTTGATTTTCCCCTCTTTACCTTCACCTCCTTGACATCGCTGAAAAGCGCCCTTAGCCTTACTATCGGTCTTGCATACTCTGCCAGGTCTTCCCATATCTCCACAAACCATTCTATATTCTTCCCTTTTGCCTCCACATGCTCAACTTTTTTCTTGACATCCTTCTCTTTTCCCTTCTCAGCTATCCATTCCTCAACCTTTTTATAGAACTCAACAACATCAAAAGGCCCGCTGTAGCTAAGCTTCAGCCCGTCAACAACAAATTTTTTCTCTACCATTTTTAAAAATGCGGTGATTTCGACACCACCTTGTAGTGCCTGTACGTGTTCAAAAACCTTTCTATCTCATCATAAAGGTCATGTATATCGTGCGTTAGCCTGTGCTCAAACCTCTCTGTGTAGGACTTATAGATAAACCTGTCGAACAACGCCCTGAAAAATATAAACATCGGCCTTTCATCCCACCTGTGTTCGTAGTCATGCTCTATAAACCCGTCAAGGTATAGAAGGATCCTTCCCTGGTCAGCCTTTACCTTTTTCTTCTCCTTTATGACCTCTGTTTTCTTCACTTCCTTGAACAGGATTCTTATTCTGTATATGTATCTTATGTAGTCTGATATCTTTTTCCACGGCGATATCTCATATTCCATATCCTTCCCTTCCGGCAGGCTCTGCTCAAAGCATTTATCCTCTTTTTTATGTATATTCCTGTCCTGGCACCATTTGTTTATTATCTTAAATAATTCCTTTGCATTGAATAATCCGCTGTAATCCAGCTTCATATGGTCAACTATAATCCTCATGTCTGACATCCTGAAAATCCTCCTAAAAAATTACTTAAAACCTCCTATGCACCCCGCTCCTGTGGATGTGCTCATACTCATCTGCCTCCATCTTTAATCTTGATTTTAGCAGTGCCTGCAGCTCATACATCTCATACCTCATTTTCGGGTACCATCCCTGTGCATAGCTTTTTTTGAGCATGTATTTGTTGTAAAACGCCTTCAGCCTGGCATAGAATGAGCTGCTTTTCCATTGCC
>JAHWHQ010000028.1 GCA_019323195.1 Candidatus Woesearchaeota archaeon
AGGAGTTTAATTTAAAAAATAGAATAGTTTATTATTTAATTAATTAGTTAATCATAAAAATAAAAAGAAATATAAATAGCAATAAGAGTAAGGATAAATATGGTCTTTGAAAGCCTGATAAACCCCATAAAAGCTGAAAGAAGGCCGTGGGAGATGCTTTTTATAGGGATGATATACTCAACTTTTGCAATTATTCTGAGCCTTTTTATATTCAGGGAGGATGCAAGCCTGGTGATGATCTTCCTTACAACGCTTGCAACTGTACCGCTTATCTACGGGGCAATTAAGCTGGAGGCAAAGAAGGACCTTATGTATGAAGAGGAGAAATTCCTGATAAAGGAGCACAGCAAGGCATTGTCGTTCTTTATGTTCCTGTTCATGGGATTTGTGCTGTCTTTTCTGATATGGTATGTATTCCTTCCAGCAGACCTGATGAACGTATTGTTCCAGACGCAGCTAAGGGACATAAGGAGGGTAGAGATAATAAGCTATGCTGCTACAGGAAATGCGATCAATATCTTCTCTACATTTGGAAGGATATTCCTCAATAATGTAAAGGTCATGGTATTCAGCCTGTTGTTCTCGTTCTTTTACGGGTTTGGAGCCATATTCATCCTTACATGGAACTCATCTGTAATAGGGGCTGCTATAGGCTCATTTATAAGGAACAGCGTTAACGGGATCTCGATTTCAGTGGTGTCAATGGGCATGCTGAGGTACCTTGTGCATGGTATACCTGAGATACTGGCTTATTTCATGGCAGGGCTTGCAGGTGGAATAATCTCTATAGCGATCATAAGGCATGATTTTGGGAGCGATAAATTCAAGCATATCGTGATAGACTCTTTTGACCTTATTCTTGGTGCTACTTTATTACTGGTTGTTGCGGCCTTGTTAGAGGTTTTTGTCACTCCGCTGTTTATCTTCTAATATATAATAAGTTATAAAAACGCAGATACCTTCCCATGCTTAATGGCAGATAAAGATGAAATCCTGTTCCCTTATCCAAATATAAGGGATATACAGGGGGATATGATCAATGATGTTATAGGATGCATCGAGAAGGGAGAGCATGCGCTTATCCATGCTCCGACAGGGCTGGGAAAGACAGCTGCCACGCTTCCTGCTGCGCTGAGCATAGCACTTAAAAAGGACCTTACGGTCTTTTTCCTTACTGCAAGGCATACACAGCATCATCTGGCAGTGAGCACACTGAAGGATGTCAAGAAAAAGCACGGCGCTAATATCATAAGCTGCGATATCATCGGGAAGCAGTGGATGTGCGGGCTGGAAGGGATAGAAAGCCTTTATGCAAACGAGTTCAGGGAGTACTGCAGGAAACTAAGGGATGAGAATGCATGCGAGTTTTACAGCAATACAAAAAAGAAGTCAAGAAGGCCGACCTTAAAGGCATTGAGCGTTCTTGAAGAGCTTAAGACATTAAGCCCTTTGCATTGTGAAAGGGTTGTGGAGATATGCGTGAGGGAAAAGCTGTGCCCTTATGAGATGAGCAATATTCTGGCAAGAGAGGCTAAGGTTATAATAGCTGATTATTACTATATCTTTAACCAGGACATAAGAAATACATTTTTTAACAAGTCAGGGAATGAGCTGGAGAGGTCTATCATCATAATCGACGAGGCGCATAACCTGCCCAAGAGATGCAGGGAGCTGATGAGCTGGAACCTGAGCAATTTTATCCTTAATAGGGCTGTCAAGGAAAGCGGCAAGTTCGGGCTTGACAGCGTGAGGGAAAGGCTTTATGGCGTTATGGATGTTCTTGACAAGCTGTCTGCTGAGCTGGATGATAAAAAGGAAGAGAGGCTTGTCAAGAAGGATGATTTTGTGGGCAGGATAGGGAATGAATATGATAATATAATAAGCGAGTTAATCTTTGCAGCAGATGAGGTAAGGGAAAAGCAAAAACAGAGCTATGTCGGGTCTGTAGGCAGTTTTTTAGAGGCATGGACAGGGCAGGACAACGGCTTTGCGCGGATTTTAGGGAGGAAAGCAGCGGCAAGGGAGCCTTACATCAACCTTATGTACAGATGCCTTGACCCGTCTTTTGTTACCAAGGATGTCATCGGAAGCGCGCATTCTGTCATAGGGATGAGCGGGACATTAACACCTACTTTCATGTACAGGGACATACTGGGTTTTAACAAGATAAAAGAGAGGGTCTTTGACAGCCCTTTTCCAAGGAAGAACAGGCTGGCTTTGATAGTTCCTGAGACAACAACCAAGTTCACAAGAAGAAAAAAGGATGAGTTTGAGAAGATAGCCAAGGTATGCAGCAATATAGTCAATCTTGTCCCGGGAAACAGCCTAGTTTTTTTCCCAAGCTATTCACTTAGGGATGCTGTTTATTTCTATTTCAGCAGCATGTGCAAAAAAGAGATCTTTATCGAGAAGCCAAGGCTTACAAAGGAGGAGAAGCATTCGCTGCTGGAGGATTTTAAGGGATGCAAGGACAAGGGGGCGTGCCTGATGGGGGTTACAGCAGGAAGCTTTGGAGAGGGAATTGACCTGCCAGGGGATTTTTTGAAGGGTGTTATTGTTGTGGGGCTGCCGCTGGAGAAGCCAAGCTTAGAGGTCAAGGAGCTTATAGATTATTATGATGTCAAGTACGGGAAGGGATGGGAGTACGGCTATATATTCCCTGCCATGATAAAGACGATGCAGTATGCAGGAAGGTGCATCAGAAGCGAGAATGACAAGGGTGTTGTGGTTTTTTTAGATGAGAGGTATGCGCTCCAGCAGTATTACAGGTGTTTCTCACCGGATTATGGGATAAGGATAACCAGGATGTACGAGGATAGGATAAGGGGGTTTTTTGGCGGTTGAGGATTATTTTCTTGATAGATAACCTGATCTAATGCAGGGCTTTATTTTTTTGAGCATCATACCTATTAAGCGCCTCTGAGACTGATTTTAGAATACGGCTATAGAATGCTGTAAGCTCAGAACTATCAATAAATCTAGGATTATTTCCAGGGCCATCCTCGCAAATCAATCCCTTGTGCTTAATGCTTTCTGATAGAAGAGCCTGATAACACTTCTGCAGATCACCTAATAAAATCCTGTCATTCTCCTTATCAGGAGAGGATGTTAAGAACTCCCTCAGCAGTGAAGTTCCGACCTGCTGATACATCTTTATATAGTTATTATAACCCAGGGATTGTGAGAGTTTAGCATATCCTAACTTAAGACCTAACTGAAAACCAAATTGAGAAGTCCCTTTCATGCCTCTTTCTACCTGGTTCTTAAAGACGGAGTTTATTATATAGCTAGGGGTGTCTTCTATGATCTTGAAAATATTGTCCCTGGCTGCAGATGTTGGATCATAGTCATGTACCTCACCAACATTAGGGCCCACACCTAATATATCTTCTATCGATCTGTTTTTTAATCCAGGATGACTGTACAGGACCTCTTCTGTTGGTTTTAAGAAGGCAGTATTTTCAGGGTTTTTTTTAGTAACACCAAAAATAGTAGGATATTCCTTTCCAGGAAATACAAGTGCTTCTACATTGTTTAATGGGAAGACAGTGTGGCTTCGAAACTCGAGATTACCATCATGTACAATCTTTTTCCCTTTCTCCGGCTCTTTAAAAATACTGGTAATCTTATCGTCTTTCTTCATCCTGAATAGGACTTAACATACACTATTTAAATCTTTCTATTATTTTCACTGTAGAGTGGTGTTTTTAAGCTATGGCTTTTGAACCAGAAACTGGAGAATTTACTCAAGAGAATAAGAGAGATTGCCAATAACGCCATGAAGCCCGGCCATCAAAAGATATATAAATAGGTCCCCCTAAGATTACCCTATGGCAGAGTTTTTAGGGATGCAAGAGGTCTCAGAGGCCATTAATTATGTAAAGGTTTTTATGCCTCTTATAAGGACTATCATCACAGTGGTTGTTGTCTTTATCGTTTTCAGCTTTATACTCAGCGTTATAAAGAAGAGCTTATTGAAAAGGGCAAAAAGAAAGAAGCAGATATCAAATATAGAGATATTCTCGAAGGTATTGAAACTAATATTCCTGGTACTGCTTGTCATGTTTGCTTTATCCTCTTATTCCGGCTCGTGGGCTGGGCTTGGCATAGGGATAGGATTGTTTTCAGCTGCACTGGGGTGGGCGCTGCAAAAGCCTATTACAGGCGTCGCAGGATGGATAATGGTGATTACGAAAAGGCCTTTTGAGATAGGGGACAGGGTCATCATAGGAAGCGTCAGGGGTGATGTTGCAGATATTACGCTTACACACATATACCTAAAGGAGATAGGCGGGATAGTTGCTGGAGAGGAGAACTCCGGAAGGATAATAATGGTGCCAAACTCCACGCTTTTTGAGCAGAACATAATAAATTATACGCAGGAGTATGAATATATCCTGGACCAGATCAGCTTTACTGTAACGTATGAAAGCAACCTTGATAAGGCAATAAAGATAGGGCTAGAGGCTGCAAGGAAATGCACAAAAAATGTAATTGATGAGATAAAAAAAGAGCCGTATGTGAGAACCTATTTTGATACTAACGGGATTATTGTCCATGTAAGGTACTACTCTCCCGCCAAGAATATACAGGAGGTTTCCAGCAATGTTACTAAGGAAACGTTTGACAGGATAATGAAGACAAAAGGGGTAGAGATATCCTATCCCCATACCAAGGTATTGTTTGAGGGTAAGAAAGGAGTGGTATAAAGTTCTTAGTGTTAGGTTTTCAGTGATTTCTAAGTTAGTTTTTAACTGATTGCTGGAGAATTAATATACAACTATGTATACCAGTTCCTTAAATCGAAACATTTATATACTAGTGCCGCTATCTAGTATTATTATATGGTTATTTTGTTTGACCGGTTTAATCTGCCGGAGGATGTATATGAGGTAGTTTTTGCAACGAAGCAGCAGGTTATTGTAGCTAAACTGCTGGTCGATATGATAAAGGAAAAGAACGGAGAGATAACAAAGACCGAGATGAGCTTTTTTGCCACACAGCTGCACGAGGGCAAGCTGGTGACGGACAAGATCCAGGAAGAGCCGTACAGGGGCAAAAAGGTGAAGATATCATACAACAAAAGGCAGTTTTATGACCGAATATTGACGCCTATGAAGGGTATGGGCATAATCGATTATGACCTATACAAGAAGACATACAAGCTGAGTGATAAGTTCAATAAGGAAATGATAAGGATTGGGTTGTTGTGGCTGAAGGAGTTCAGGAAAGAACCATACAAGGGTTTGAGAAAGGAATGATGCTTATAAAGGCTCCCTATACAAGAGAACTTTCTCTTTCTACCACCCCCCACAAAAAAATAGGGAGCCTCTTATATTCCTTACTTTGTTCCTTACTTGGAAAAAAGAGGTGAGGAAGGGCAATTGATATTGCCCATCACAAAAGGGCAGGTTGAGGCTATCTTCCTGCCCTATTACCTTATTAAGGTGATAAAAAAGACGGTCTGACAGGGAGAAAAAATGATAATAACAGCGATTGTTTTGTGCATATTGGCATATAAGTTAAGGAATTAGGGCTTTATAGAAAACTATTTATTCTTAAGGGTTTATTTTATCCTTTATGGAGAGGATAAGTGAAAAGGAAGCCATAAGGCTGCTTAGGAAGTATGCCAGCAGCGAAAAGGACTTTAAGGGTGTCCTGGCGCATTCAAAGGCTGTGCAAAAGGCTGCTGTTAAGATAGGGAAAAGGGTCAAAGGGATTGACCTGGGTTTTATCAGGAGCGCAAGCCTGCTGCATGACATCGGAAGGTTTAAGCATTTTCCCGGAAGCAGGGATGCGATAAGGCACGGGATCGAGGGGGCTGCTATTCTAAGAAAAGAGGGTTTGCCTAAGCATGCTTTGGTTGCTGAGAGGCATCTTGGTGCGGGTATTTCTAAAAAGGATATTGTGGAGCAAGGCTTAAATCTTCCGCTGAAGGATTACCTTCCTGTAAGCATGGAAGAGAAGATAATCACGCATGCTGACAACCTGGTTTTCAGGGATAAGATTAAGAGTGTGAAGGATGCTGTTAAGAAGTTTAATGAGGAGGTTGGAGAAAGAGCTGGCAGGAAAATCCAAGAACTGGCTGATGAGGTTGAGGGGATGGAAAATAGCCAGCAGATGTAGCTCTAATAGAGGGGCTTCATCCATAAAATCCTTTGGGGTTGCCATCGGCTCGCTCGGAGCCTGTCATTTTTTTAAGAGCGGCCCCTCCCCGTAAGGGGCATCACCCTCCCCTCAGCATGTGTTACAGGATGCATCGCTCACAAAATGATGGCAACCTCCATTTTATGGATGAAGCTTAATAGAGGTAAAGATTTAAAAAGAGTAAAGGGAATACACTGCCTTATATCTGGAGGAGAATAATGAAAAAGAAGAAGTTTTATGTTACGACAGCAATAGCATACCCCAACTCATCGCCGCATTGCGGGCATGCGCTTGAGGCTATCCAGGCAGATGTAGTTGCACGCTTCCACCGCTTGCTTGGGAAGGATGTTTTCTTCCAGACCGGAACAGACGAACATGGCGTTAAGAACTGGCAGACTGCAAAGAAGGAAGGAAAAGATATCAGGGAGTTTCTTGATTCTAATGTTGCTGTTTTCAAAAAACTGTATAAAAAGCTTAACATATCATATGATAACTTTATACGTACAACTGATAAAAAAAGGCATCATCCTGGAGCTAAAAAACTCTGGAAGGAGCTGGTGAAAAGAGGAGATATATATAAGAAGCATTATAAAGGGCTTTACTGTGCTGGATGTGAGGCGTTTAAGACAGAGAAGGAGCTTTACGAAGGCAAATGCCCTAACCATCCTACTAAAGAGATAGAGACTATCGAGGAAGAGAACTACTTCTTTAGGCTTTCAAGGTATAAGGATGAGATTGCAAGAAGGATAAACCTAGACAGGTATAATGTAATACCAGATATAAGGAAGAATGAGATCCTGTCATGGCTTAAGGATGCTAAGGACATAAGCTTTTCAAGGCCGAAAACAAGCCTGCCGTGGGGAATACCTGTTCCTGATGATGAGAAGCAGGTGATGTATGTTTGGTGTGATGCCCTGTCAAACTATATAACAGGAGCCGGGTATGGAAGGGATGAAAAGGGATTTAAGGATATATGGCCTGCAGACATCCATATCATCGGCAAGGATATCCTTAGGTTCCATGCAGCATTCTGGCCTGCAATGCTGATATCTGCCAGGATTCCACTGCCCAAGCAGCTGTTTGTGCATGGGTTTATACTTTCAAAAGGGGCTAAGATGAGCAAGTCAACAGGAAATGTGATAGAGCCGTTTGAGCAGATAGGGAAATACGGGGTTGAGCAGTTCAGGTTTTATGTTATAGGGGCTATGCCATTAGGAGAGGACGGGGAGTATTCAGAAGAGCTTGTAGAGGAAAGGATAAACTCTGAACTGGTGGGCAACCTGTCAAATTTCTGCTATAGGGTATTATCTTTTACAAACAAGAACTTTGAATCGAGAATCAAGGGTGTGGAGAAGAGTGATGTTATTGATGAGATAAGAGAGAGATTTGATGTGATAAAGGATGCTTACCTTAACTATGATTTTAAAAAGGCAGTTGACGAGATAATGAGTGTGAGTGCTTTAGGGAATAAGTATTTCCAGGATAAAGAGCCATGGAAGCTTATCAAGGAGGATAAGGGCAGGGCGCATGAGGTTATAGGGACGTGCTTGAACATAGTAAAGAACCTGAGCATTTTGCTTTATCCTGCCATGCCTGGTTTCTGTTCTGAGCTTAGGAAACAGATTAAGCTGAAGGAGCTGAAATGGAAGGACCTTAACTTCAGCCTGAAAAACCATAAGATAGGAAAGGCAGAGATCCTTATGAGAAAGGTGGAGAAGAGAGAGGAGGAAAAATTCCCCCTTGACCTGAGGATTGCAAGGATAGAGAAGGTTAGTGACCATCCTGAGGCAGACAGGCTTTATGTTCTTGATCTGGATGTTGGAGAGAAAAGGAGGATAGTTGCAGGTATCAAGGATTTTTATGATAAAAAAGAGCTGGAAGGGAAGAAAATCGTAATTGCAGCTAACCTGAAGCCGGCCAAGATAAGAGGGGTTGTTTCAAAAGGGATGCTGCTGGCTGCTGAGAAAGGAAAGGAATGCAGGGTATTATTCGTGGAGGGTGATATTGGGAAAGAGGTTAGGTTCGGGAACCTGAGGAATGATAACAAAGAGGTAAGCTATGAGGCTTTTTCCAAGCTGAAGATGAGCATCAAGGATGGGAAGGTTGTTTATGACGGAAAGGCATTGAACGTTAACGGCAAGGACGTCAAGGTTGAGATAGGGGATGGGGCAAGAATCTGCTGATTCTTTATAGTAGATTATCATTAATACTTCTTGGATCTTTACCATAACATTTATATATTAGTATGATAAATAGTATGAATAAGATAATTAATATTTGTATTATTAGTATTACTTATTAACTGAAATGAAAAAAGGCTCTGGAAGCAAGGAAAGGATTTCTATCACGCTAGATAAAGGGCTTGTTAAGGAGATTAATAGTAACTGTGAGGAGAGGCTGATGAAGGTCTCTAATTATATCGAGAAATTGATCAGGATAGGGCTTAAGAATGAAAGAAATAAGTAAAGCCAGGCATCTGCATTCAACTGCGGTATTTTTAATAGCCCTTATAGTAAGCCTGCCTATCTACTCTTCCATTGTCTTTGCAGGGCTGTCAAATGAAAAGCTGCGTGGAACAGAGGAACCATCTTTTGATGGATATATAAAGGACGGAGAAACAATCCATGTCAGTGTTGATGCAGAGATAGAGGGTGAAGATCATCCATTAGATGTCCACCTGCATGATTCAGGTGGAGCGCTTTTTCAGGGTTGTAGTGAGGGATACTGCTATGACATACCCAAATCCAGCGCAGCATACCCTTCACAGAATTCATTTAATATCAAGGTTGCGCTTTATGATAAGAATGGCTATAAGAATGATGAGAAAGATATAAGCGGATATAAGGATGTTGCAGGGCCTAAGATAACTAAGCTTGGGATCGAGGGACATAATGCTGGGGATACTATAGGAGGAAGCGAGGATATTGCGTTCAGTTATAAGATTGAGGATGGAAGCTCTGGAAAATGCGTCGGGATAAAATACCTTCAATTAAAGCTAGTAGGAGAGGATGGGGCAGAGAATATTGACTTCAATACCCTACCAGGGGATTGCGTTAAGGAAGACAGCTTTAGCGGTGAGAGCTTTATCGATAAGATAAAGGGGATACAAGCAGCAGAATCTGAAGATACTGTAGAGGTTACAGTAGAGGCGGTGGCTTATGATAACTTTGAGCAGGAATCAGAGCCGGCAAGGATAACATTCCAACTGGACAATAAGGCTACTGGCATTGTTCCAGACTCGTTTAAGCTTATGGACGGAAGCGGGAACGAGGTCAGGTATGTTTCCGGAGGCATGAAGGGGTCTGCTTATGTTGAGGTTGAGGATGCTGCCGGAATAGAGAATGTCAGGGGTGATTTTTCCAGCTTAAGCGAAAAAAATGGCATAATGCCAGCTGTCTGCAGTACAGATGAAGAAGAGGAGAATAAGGAGATATGTAAATGGGACTATGTATGGATAGATATAGGCTTAGACAAGGAAGGGGCCGGAGAGAGTGCTACAAAGGATATAAGAATACTTCTAAAGGACAACCTTGGCAATGAAGGGGAGATAACAATACCATGGGATTTTGAGTATGATGCCACTGCGCCAAGCATGAGCCTTCTTAAGACAAACTATACGGATCCAGAGGGGAAGAGCTATATCGGAAAGGCTGACTGCGAGATAACACTGGAGATAGCAGAAGAGGGAGCAGGATTCAGCGATAAGAAGGTCTATCTGGACATGAGCAGCATAAACGGGCAGCAGCATGTGCAGGCTGATGAGTGCGAGAAGGAGGAAGGAGATTGGATGTGCTACTGGTATATCAAGAAAAATGCTGCAACCAATGTCAATGATGTAACTGCTGCTGACGGGACGTATACTATAAGCGTCAAGCCTGACTCTGCTGATAATCTTGGGAATATAATCACCGGAAGCGGTGAGGAGTTGAGCACCCAGGTCATTGTTGACAGGACTGATCCTGTTATAGGCGATATTAATTATAAGCCTGAAGAGCCTGTCATGGGGGACCTTGAATTTAACTTTGATGTGGAGGATGAAAGCCCTGTCAGTGTCAGCATTGACGCATCTTCAATCAGCGGGACACAGCCTGAACAAGGAAGCTGTGAGGCAGAGGATGAGACAGAAGCGGGAGAAGGAGATGAAGCGGAGGAGATAGAGGTGGAAGGGGAAGATGAAGGGAGATGCAGGATAACGGTGGATGTAGGAGTCTCAAGCTATACAGAAGCAGATGTTGAGATAACAGCAGTGGATGCTGCAGGGAATAAGGGAACTAAGACGAAAAAAGTAATAGTATATGAGGCGAGCGAGGATGCTACGCCTAACCTTTTTAGTGCAAATAATGATAATATCGAGTTTATCCCTTCAAGGATAGACAAGAATATAGCTTCACGCATCCCTGTCGAGGTCTTTGTCCATGTCATACTGGATAAGAATGAAGAGGATGGGGAGATTATCGGGATAACGCCTGAATGCCCGGACATGAGCCCTTTCTTAGAAGCAGGAAAGGATCCTGAGCTTATGAACGAGTATGAGGATGACCCTTATATCGCATTAAAGCTGGACATAAGAGAAAGCAACCTTGAGAATAAGCTGCCGATAAAGTGCAAACTTATCCTTACAGTGAAGGATGACAGGCATGTCTATACCAAGACAGAGGAAGAGGTCATCGAGGCAGACCTTGAGCTTTACGGGAACAGCATGGGGGATATCAAGGATGTGCTTGACGAGGATATAGACAGGCTGAATGATGACATAGAGGATATCGATGAGGAGATAGAGAAATACCAGAAATGGGTGGACACGTGGGGGGTATGGTGCCAGGTCTCAGAAGCTTTGGGTACGTTGAATTCCGTCTTGCAGACCATCAAGAGCGCATTGTATCTTGTCATGAGTATTGCTTGGGGTATCTGCATTATACCAGGATGCAAAACAGGGCTCAATAAGCTTTGGGGTAGCGTATGCACAGCATTATCTGATTATCATTCAAGATTTATCCATAATTTCATATGGCCTACAGGGATAGGTGGACCAGTAGGGATGGCAAACAAATATGCCTGTATGGTTCTTTTTCATTGTGCTTTGTGCAATATCAATGATTACTATGATTTGGCTATGGACATAGCAGTATATCAGGGCAGCAAGAGGGCTAATGCTGTAGAGTCTGAAAAAGGGGGTAGAAGACAATTAAACTCAGATACAACGAGTACTGAGAGCGGAACGGCAGATACATATTGGGAACCTGGAGCAACCTCACCTCCAGCAGGTACAACTGAAAGCGGTACAGTAGAAGGAGGAAGGGAAGGAACAGGCAACAGCAATGCAGACAGGAAAGGTTATGAGTATTACAATTATGACAAAACTGATGCTGGCAATCCAAAAAATGGGGCAATGATTCGTGAGACATCAACCGGAAGGGAATGGACATACAATAAAGAAAATAAAAAATGGGAGAGGTCATACTTCAACTGGGAAAGTCAGGCACAATACACAACTGTCACTCCAGATACTGAATGGGTGTTTAACCCCTACAAGAGCATCCATTATGCAAAAACGTGCTTATGCATCCCTGGTATGATATATAACTTAAGGAAAAAAAGGCAGATAAAATGCATGCACCTCAACTGCGTAAAGGCGCATGTTAAAGCAGGATTGCCGGCTAATGAGTGCAATGTGGCTTATATGGAGAGGTATTGCCTGTATGTGGAGGGTGCTGAATACAAAAAACACGGGAATGAGATCTTAGGGGATAATATCTGGATGTGGGTAAAGGATAATGCGCTCTTCTTAACAGCATCGATAGGATATCTTGCTACTTGCTGGGAATACCTTTTTGGTACTGAAACTGTCTGTGAGCTTGCTTTAGTAAAGGGTGTACCAGGTGCAGGATGGTATCCTGCGGCATGCGGCTTAGCAGGAGGTGCTCTCAGCTTGATTGAGATGAATAATATATTTGAAAGTGAATTCAGCTTCCTTAATTATGACCAGGAGCTGAAGGGGGAGGATTATTGTGAAACAGGAAATTATTAGGAAGAAGGGAATAAAGATATTGAAGATAGTTTTAGTAGTTTTTTTATTAACAATAATATGCAGGAGGAGCAGCTCTTCAGAGGATGTGTGGAACAGGGATTTGAGCACCAGCATCCATTTTGACCCGAGGGTTGATGCGTGGTATGCTGTTGAAGACTGGGAAGTAGATATGTGCCGTAAATGGGGCGGAACAAAAGAGGCGCAATCTGGGGCAACATCCAGCACTGTGATAGCCCTTTCACAGACAACATTGTCATTGCAGGGCACAAAACAGGCATACACAGCAGAGGATTCAGAGGAGGAAGAAGAGGTTAATAAGATCTTATACACAGTAAGCTGGTATCTGGAGCCGCTGGCAGACATGAATTGCAAGGTAGTGCTGAAGAATGATGACGGAACAAAGACTAAAGAGATCAGCGATACAGAGGCGTCTTACTCAACACCTTCAGCAGGGTATATCGCAGAATACTATGAAGAGGGGTATACTAAGGTAAGGATGGAGTATGGAAGCGATTCACTGGAGGTTAAGTTAGTTGATATTGTAGAATGAAAAGGGATATGGGATGAAAAACAAGAAAAGGATCAATAGCAGGATAAGGGGAATGATAAAGAGATCGCCTTTCATAGGCTCATTTAAAGCAGGCAATAGGTTCTGGAAGGTCTTAGCTTTGGACATCCTTTTCATTATCCTGCTTATATCATTAATACCATTATATGCCTTAATCCTCAGGTCAAACCTAGATGTTATGAAAACATTAGACAGCTCATCCAAAAGGATCGAAGAGACTATCCAGGGAGAGAGGGAGATGGATCCTATGCTGCTGGATGATATGGTATCTGTCTCATCAGCAATACGCTTATTCATGCTCAAGACTGCAATAATATCAGCCTTTTTCATCGCTGCCATAATCCTATTAACAGGCTTTATCAAGAGCAAGGCATGGCTGATAATAATCAAAGATGGGTTCAATAAGGCTACAGCTTGGAGGTTTTCATTGATGGTTTTTGTGTGGAACCTATTATGGGCAGCATTATTCCTGTTTTCAATATTCGCATTAAGATTCGAGCTGGATACAATAAAGGCTATTGCAGTGGTTGAGTTCTTTGTTTACGTCTATTTCAGCCTTATTATGGCGCCTATATTCTTCAGAAGCAAAAAGATCGGAAGGTGCTTAAAGGAGACATTTTCCATAGGGGCTGTAAAGTTCCATGCCTTTCTTCCAGCAGTACTTGCTATATGGGTTATCTCATCTCTGCTGTTTTTATCAGGCCTCAGCATAACAGCCATATCACCAAAAATCTCTATCCTAACACTAGGGCTATTGGCATTATTTTACCTAACATGGATAAAATTTTATGTAAATGCTACAGTAAAAAATATCTATTGTTAATAAGTAGATTGATAATACATAAAAAAAGAGGATGAAGATGGGAAATATCTTCCAAAAAGAATATTTTAAGGAAAAAAAGGGACAGGTAACTGTCTTTATCATTATCGGCATAATAATACTACTTTCTGCTACAACTGTCATCTATATAAGAAACAGGACTATAGAAGAAAAGACAGCTGTTGAGGTGGAGGAGGCTATTATTCCCGACTGGGCAGGGGAGGTAGAGCCGTTTGTTGAGAGGTGCATACAGGATATCGCAATAAAGGCCTTTAAAAAAATAGGCGAGCACGGAGGCTATATCGATTTTGAGGATCTCTACCTTTCAGGGTCGTCTTTTGATATAGACAAGGATAACCCTACAGAGTCTGATGCTGTTTCATTCTCTACAGAAACACAGGATCCTGTTGCTTACTGGTGGTATATGGAATCGCCAAATAACTGCCATGAGTGCGACCTTACCTCAATAGACCCGCCATTTGACTATATTGAGGGGCAGGTAAACAGGTACATGAACAGGGAGCTTCCACTCTGCCTGAATGATTTTGAGACATTTAAAAAAAGGGGGTTTGAGATTGATGCAGGGGAGACAGATACAGGCACAAAAATAAACCTTAATACTGTTGATGTTACTGTAAAACGGCCTACAGAGATAAAGCTGGGGGATAAAAAAGCCAATATTGATACGTTTAAGGTAACACTGGACCTGGACTTTAACCAGGATTATATAGCAGCCAGCTTAATTGCATACAGCCAGATAAATACAATGTTCATGGAGGACCTGCTCATGCACTACATAACTGTTTACACCCTTGAGCCTGACCCTAAGAAGATACCGCCTACTTCCTCCATGGATCACCGTGAAGTGCCGGTAACATGGAAAAAAGAGGATGTTAAGAAGAGGGTAAGAAATGATCTTTTAGGCAGCTATATAGCCATGCTGCAGGTTGACAAGACAAAATCAGCTGTACGCCTGTTATCACCAGACCCTGATGAACAAGGGCTTTATGATGTCACATACCTGGATATCCTTCCGGAAGGTTTTGAGGAGCTGGAGGTTGACTTTTTATATAATCCGGCATGGAACATGTATTTTAATATAAGGCCTGGTAGTGAAACACTAAAGCCGTTAACAACAAGAACAAATGACGGCGGGCTGGGTCTTTTATCATCGCCAATAACAACAAATTTTTATGAGTTTTTCTATGACATATCCTTTCCGGTTATTGTCTTGATAAAGGATAATTCATCATTAAAAAGATACGGTGAGGATGGCTATCTGTTCAGGTTCGCGCTGGAGGTAAATATAAGGGACAACAAGAACATGCATCTCTGGAAGCAGGAGGAAGGAACAATAGGGCCGATGGATTACAGCGGGGTTAGCCTAAGCCTGCAAAATACACAGATAGATGCTGAAGCCTGTACAGAGGTAGAAGGCACTGAAAAATGGAAGTGCCCGATAGATAATGAGGTATATGATGAGATGATTGAATGCGCTGACAGCTGCAGGACAGAAACTGAAGAGATTATTGACCCTACTGCAATACCCACACTTTTCTGTGATTATGAGCAAAGGATAAGCAAAGACATAACAATAAAAACATTTGATGCAAAAACAAAGGATCCTATCCCTGATGTCCTGATAACATTCGGCTGCGGCAACTACAGGAAATGCCCTATGGAAGCAACAGACGAGAATGGGATTTATACCAGCCCATTCCCTATATGCATTGGAGACGGATACATTAAGCTGGAAAAGGGAGGATATATGGCAAGATACCTGGACAGAATCTCTATAAGCCCGGATACTTCAGCAAGCTATAGTGCAGAGCTGGAGCCTATAAGGGAAAAGGAGATTGAGGTTGTTTACATAAATGTAACAAACCTTTTCAGGATCAAAAGGATGCTTTATACTAAGAGCGGGAATAATATACTGAACGGACTTTATAATGAGACACCGCATGTTGATTCAGGAGAATCCCTAGATTACCGGATAAGGGAATGGGGGCATGGAACACTTAAGAACCTTTATGTAACAGCATATCATTATGATATCTACTCACATGAGCTGGACCTTAACCAGGCAGATATAGATCTAATAAAAGATAAGCTAAAGAACCATATTGAAAATACAGTTGACTCTAGAATATCCATAAAAGAGATAGAGCATCATCATGATGTAGATAGAACGGATGTTGTCAAAGCGACTAAAGATGCTATGGAGGCTGTGGAGTATGCATTAAGCATATCAAAGAACCCTATGATCCAACCAGAGGAGCAAAGGGATCTGCTTCCGATAAGCAGCACTGACAGGACAAAGCTGGAGGATTATCATAAGATCCTTAAGAAAGAGCTGGAGAATATACAATTCATAAAGGATTATGACCTGGTATCCGATTCAAATATTGAAGAACATAGGAATAAAGCAAATCCGCTTAAAGAGGGGGAGTCTGTCACAATAGCCTACCAAAAGATCAAGGAAAGTATATATGAACAGAACATCCCATCAGTTCTTGTACAGGCTGAATATGGCGGAAGTTCCAAAATAAGACTTGTCCCAGGAAGGTATAATATCAGCATGATGTTCATGGATGATAAGGGGTTTGTGATACCTGCCCAGGGTGACTACCTAGAAATTGACTACACACCTGCAATGATCGAAGGTGGAGAACTGACAACAAAAACTAGGGCATGGGATGTTGAGAAAACAAAACTGGATTCAAACAATAAGATAAGGTTCTATTTCATCAGGATAGATACTCCTGAAGAGATGGAGGATATGACAGGTGAATTTGGGATGATAGAGGAATACTCCAGAAGATACAGGGCCTATATAGAGCCGGAGTTCCTGCCTTGAGAACAGAAAGATCTAGATATTATAACCTAACTAAGCAGATGCCTTAACCTCGCTCAGCTTCTTCAGGCTTTCACAGCTCTGCTTGAGGTACTTGTTAACTAATTTATCGCATACTGTGTAGTCGCCTTTTGTCGCGAAGTCCATGTAGCACTGGTCCCTCTTGGAATCCTTGCTTATCTTGGAGCAGACCTCATTGTTCCTGGAAGAGGCTGCTGATTCCTTGTAGCACTTGTCCTTGTAGGAATCATCCTCTATGCTGCTGCATACGTTATCGTCATTAGATGAGACGGCTGTCCTGGTAAGGCAGTCATACCTGAAGGTGGACTGCTCGATAGCAGCGCAGTATTCCATAGCCTTTTTCTTGTCTGATTTGGCGATGTCAGCTATCATGTCCAGCTTTTCCCAGATAGGCTTCCCCTTAAAGATGTCCTCTTCCTTACCTTCGGGAACAGCGCAGTCTGAAAGGCAATTGCTGTAATCCTCATCATCCTCGCAGATGCCGTTGCCGCAGCAGGGAAAGACCTTATCATGCCTGCAAAGGTAGTTTGTCTGCTCATTGCAGTAATCGTTTGTGCATCCATCATTGTCGTTGCAGCTTAAAGGGCATCTCTCTGCTTCAGCCGGCTCCTGAACCTGGGAAGAGGGAACTGCCGGCTGCTGCTTTTCCTTTACAACCTTGAAGCTGGCTGTTGAGGATTCTGTCTCATCACCATAAAAAGCGGTTGTCTTAAGGTAATAAGAGCCAGGGGGCGTGTCGCCCAAGGGCATGACCACAGAAGATGATGCTTTTTTTTCTATGGCAATGGTCTCTTCCTGGAACCTTACAAACTGGTCTGCAAGGTTATAGACCTCATGCCTGAGGGTTATGAAATACCCCTGTTTTCCTGTATTGGTAAGATCAATACTGAACCTTAGGCTGCCTCCGTATTCAAAGGAGTTTTCGGAAAGGCCTAATTTGAGGTTCAGCAGCTGGACCGGCTGTTTACCAGGAGCTAAGAAAGTAAAGGCTGCAAAGGATATCAATAATACGGAGCAGATGACTGCTACTATCAAGGCTATCTTTGCCCTTGGAAGATGGAAATGATGCTTAACAGCAGAGGCAGGGTAGGCAAACTGCATAGCATTATCTATCTGGGAAAGGGTGTAGCCGTATTTCAGCAGGTATGATCTTATCGAGCCTGCATCATAGCCTGCATTAAGCTGGGTCCTGATATATTTTACAAGGCTGTTCTGCACCATCCTACATCCAAATCCTCCTTATCTCATAAGACAGGTTCCATGTCCTAAAAAAATCCTTCAGCTCTTCAGAGCTGCCTAAAGGAATCACTACTTTCTTATCACCAAGCTTCTGCCCATCAAGGGATTTCAGGAATGATTCCCTTCCGCCGCTGCCGTATAATGCATGGCTGAATATCTGCTGCTGGGTCCTGGTAAGGTTGCTTAACTTATAATTAAAAAGAAGGAAGGGCTTTATCCCTAGAATGTCTAAAGCAAGATCCTTATTCTTCAGGATCATAGATGCTAGCTCTTTTTTGGCAGGCATAATCAACAAGTGACAGAATATTAGTATTTAAATGTTTTGGTCATAGGATGACTAATTGGTTTTTAAATTTGTTTTTTGTCAACAAGTGACAGAAGGAGAATGTGTTTGGACGTGGAGTAGAGTTACCGTTATTATATGTAGTAATCGCAATACCCACGACTTGAGTCGTGGGATATAGCGATTACTGATATCAACGGTTCGTCTGGACAAACCCATGACTTTAGTCATGGGTAACCGACGAACCTTATGATTTCGATAACTGGAACTTGGAAAAAAGCAATATTTTTATATCAGCTGTTATAATAATATTACATATGAAAGAAACGGTCACAATACCCAAGAAAGAATATGCAAGGTTGAAGAAATGTGAAGAAACTGAGAAAGACCTGTTGGTTTCATTAGTTAAAGGTTTAGAAGATATACAACATGGCAGGATTAAACCCTGGAAGGGAGCTACAGGTTAAATTTATCTTTTATTAGTTGCCTATAGTATGGCAAGAGTTTCTTTATTTTATCAATAGCTTTTTGTTGATCTTTTTTTCCACTAATTGTAACAATAAACACAATTAGATAAGTTTCATATATTAGATAATAAATCCTATAATTTTGGACCTTCTTTTCTCTAAAGAAATTGTAACCTAAAGGTTTGCCAACCAATGGATTATTTTCAAGTTGATCTATTTCTTTAGCTATTTGTCTTTTAATTCCAGAATCAAGCTTATTATAAAGCCTATCAAATTCTTCTGTCGTGTAGATCTTGAATTTCATATCTGCTAAGGATTAGAAATCCAAAGTTTTTAAGCTTTCTGATTAAAGGTTCCCAGGTCCAGCCATTCTAATTCTATAGCTTCCAGCTGCCAGTTGGAATATTTTTAAAATATTTTTACCTTAAATAATCCAATATTTGTACTTAATTAAGCATAAATAAAGTATTAATAGCCTTTATAATGGCTAAATAATGTATAAATTAAGGATTAATAAAACCAAAAGTTTTATATACCAGTAGAGGAAAAGATAGGATAGATGAGCAGCCAGATAAGGATAACTGTAAGCGATGAGATAGACAAGCTTCTTTCTAAGGTAGCTAAAAAATTAGGCAAGAAGAAATCCATGCTTGCCAGGGAACTTATGGAGCAGAAGATGTATGACCTGCAGCTAATCCAGAAAGGGTTTGAGGACCTTAAATGATGAAAGCTGGAAAGGGTTTTGGAAAGGAAAAGGATATTTTCGGGAAGAAAGGGCAGATCACTGTATTTATCATAATAGGGATAATCATCTTAGGAGGGGTCGGGATATACTCAGCTGTCAGGAGGGGGTCTATCGAAGGAGAGTTAAGCGCTGAGATGGAGTCTATGCTTGAAGAGGTCCCTGTTGAGTTCGCTCCTGCTGACCTTTTCATAAGGGAATGTGTAAGCAAGATCGCTGAAGAGGGGATAAGGGAGATGGGAAACCAGGGGGGGTTTATAAGGCCGAGCAGGTATGGGATAAGCGCAGCTGAGGAGCCGACCGGATCAAACGCTGCAAAGCTAAACCCCGAAGGAGAAAGGATAGTAGCATACTGGCAGTACCTGGAATCTCCCAATAACTGCGGAGGGGGATGCAGCATTGTAGATGTCCCTGGAAACAGGCTGTTCCTGTACAAGAAAGACGGCTCGCCTTCGATAGAAGGGCAGCTGGAGGAGCATATCAACGAGAACCTTGATGCTTGCCTGGATGACTTTAAGGCCCTGAAAGAGATGGGTTTCAGCGTTGAGAAGCTGGGGGAGATAAGTACAAGGGCAGGTGTCCAGGAAGAGGAGGTTTTGGTCTTAGTGGAATACCCGTTAGAGTTCAGCAGGGCAGGGAAGAAAGAGCTTTCAAGATTCTTTGTGAGGATCCCTGTGAACCTGAAAAAGATTTATGAATTATCCAATGAGGTTGTTGCGCTGCAGGGCAATTACAGGTATCTGGAGAATTATCTTGAGGAGCTTATTGTCGGCTTTTCAGGGGTTAAGACAGAGATGCTGCCGCCGATGCATGAGACTATTGTAGGGTTTGACAGCGCAACATGGGAGGTGGAGGATGTTAAGAATAACCTTATCTGGATGCTAAGCAGCTATATAAGAACATTAAAGGTGAGCAATACTGCCAATTATCAGCTGTATGACAGGCAGACATCATTAGGGAATGCCATATATAATTCCGGGATGACCATCCCTGTAGAGGGAAGCTATGAGGATCTTAACATAAACCTTGCATATTACCCTGACTGGTGGGGGATGTACTTTAACATAGACTGTGACGGGACGTGCAGGGCAGAGTCTTTCTCG
>JAHWHQ010000029.1 GCA_019323195.1 Candidatus Woesearchaeota archaeon
CAGGGTTGTTATCGGGGTGTCTGTCTGGGCAGTATAGTCAGGTATCGTAAAATGGGAGACAGCATCAACCTCGCCGTAAGGGTAAGGGCTCTTCTGTATAGGAAGGGTCCAGAGGTACAAGCAGGTAAGATAAAGCAGGGTTACAATTATCGCCTCTATGTTTTTGCTTATTTTCATCAATAAAAATAAAGAGTGTTAAAATATTAATAAATATTGCGGTTGAATATCTTATATCATACTAAAACTTTACTTCTCCTCAAACAAGCAAAGAAGCAAGGGTTTTCTTATAAGCCTGATTACTAACATCACTAACAGGTATCCTTATTACCTCCCAGCCTTGCTTTTTAAGATACTTATCCCTTTGCTGGTCTGCATATATAAGATGGGAATACCCGTCAATCTCAATATTGAGGTTTTTTTCAGGAAGAACTATGTCCATCTCAAAACCATTCAACAATTCATTATGAGAAACATCAAGTTTGAACTCATTTGATATATAGTCGAATACTTCCTTTTCATATGGGCTTTGTTCTTTTGGCAACCCATGTTTCTTTTTCTTATACTGCTCCTTAATGTTATCCGGGACTTCAACCCCAAGAAGGCTAAAGCCCATATATAACTGGTTTAACTCAATCGGCTTGAAATCTTCACATGCAGAAACCCAATCCTGGATTTTTTTAGGGATATCCTTATAAACCAGACCGAACCCATAAACCAGATTGGCCAACTGCTGAGGGGTAAAGCTCTCTGAGGTGCCATAGCCTTCTTTCTCAATCTGATCATTGATAAAACCGAATACGTCCTCATCGTCCCTTCCAATCTTGCCGTAAGCATGCGCCAGGTTAGATAAGTCCTGAGGCTTAAATTTTATATTGGCATTGCACCTGTTATCCCTGATCTGCTTAGTGATAAAATCAAAAACAGGCTTATCGTCCCTTCTAACCTTAACATAAGCATTGGCTATGTTAGCCAGGTCCTGGGCATTAACCCTGTTAGATTTGTCCCTGGCATTAAATCCTATTTTAGGATCACGGATCATTTTCTCAATCCTGTCAGCCGCAAAATCGAAAATAACCTTATCATACCTTCCAACACCAGAATAAGCATTGGCAAAGGCGTTGACCATGTTAGAGATGTCATGCAGGTTAAATATCTCTGTGGCATCATATCTCTTTTTCCCAATCAGGCCAGCTCTTTTTTTCTCGACAAAATCAGCCGCAAAATCGAAGACAACCCTATCATACCTTCCGACCCTGGAAAAGGCATTGACTATGTTAGAGATGTCCCAAGGGGTAAAACTTTTTGTGGTGTCATACAACCTTTTCTCGATCAGATCCGCGGCAAAATCGAAGACAACCTTATCATACCTTCCAACACTAGAATAAGCATTGGCAAAAGCATTGACTATATTAGATAATTCCTGGGGGGTAACTCTCCTTGCGGTGTCATATATCTTTTTCTCAATCAGGTCATCTCCTTTTTTATTAATCAGGTCAGCCCTCACTTTCTCAACAAAATCAGCCGCAAAATCGAAGACAACCTTATCATACCTTCCAACCCTGGAAAAGGCATTGACTATGTTAGAGATATCCTGGGAATTAAATCTTATTTTTGGATTGTAGATTTTTTTCTCAATAAGATCCGCGGCAAAATCGAAGACAACCTTATCATACCTTCCAACATTAGAATAAGCATTGGCAAAAGCATTGACTATATTAGCTATGCTCGTGGAGGTAAACCCCTTTGCAGTATCATATCTCTTTTTCCCAATCAGGTCAGCCCTGGTTTTCTCAATAAAATCAGCCGCAAAATCGAAGACAACCTTATCATACCTTCCAACCCTGGAAAAGGCATTGACTATGTTAGAGATATCCTGGGAATTAAATCCTATTCGGGGATCGTAGCTTTTTTTTCTGATCTGATTAGCGATAAAATTAAAGACAGCAGGATTATATCTTCCAACCCTGCTATAAGCATTAGCACTGGCATTAGCTAATTGGGCCAAGTCCTTGGCATTAAACCTTTCTTTTGTATTATACATGGAACCTGTCAGAATATTCTCTAAAGAATGCCATGAAATTCCGTAATATCCTAAGTTAGACATGCCATTAAAGGAATTCGAGATATTTCTCGGAAGAAAATTTTCAGAATTTTTTTTAATTATGGTTTCTAGAGAGTCAATAAGCTTATGTGCCCGCCCTTTTTCTTTCATAATATCTGCAGAATTCCTGCCCATCCTGTTGAGCAGTGTTGAGATGTTTATAGGGGTAAAATCTTCAGAATTCTTACTGAGTAAAGATTCCAGGCTGCCTAAATAAGAAGGAAGCTCTAATTTTTTCTCGCAAAAATAATTGTCTAAACGAATTATTCTTGCATTAATTTTTCTTTCATCAATATCTCTTTCACAAACCAGCATTTTAACCTGTAAAAATAAGAGGGTCAAGCTGCTGTTGGCTATATCCCAATACTGCCTAAAGAGATTTGTGGACATATCTCCAGCAGTAATAGAAAGCTCTTCACCTGAAATTAAAGAAAGGTGCAGCCAGTTAGAATATAGAGCACCCCATCCATCAGCAGTTGATCCCTTATTTCATGAATAGGATGGTTGAATTATCAGGCATAAATATCTTTTTAAGATATTATATACATCTATGGTTATATGGTTATTTTTAAAAATATCTGCCAGCAAGCCTGTAGCCCGGGGCGGGTAGCTAAAGGCTCTATTTTGTTGTGTGAATATGCACTTACGAGGTTACTTGAAAAAGGCAGAACTTAGATCATAAATCCTTTTTCACAGCCCTGAAAACATCCTCAACCTTGATGGCCTTCAGGCACTTGCTGTCTTTGCAGGGGGTCTTCCTGTGGTTGAAGGCTGAAACACAGGGGGAGCATGCATAGCCTGAATAGATGCATTCGCAGTTATCGCTCAATGGGGAATATATCTTAGGTGTCTCAGGGCCGAACAGGACAACTATCCTTATATCGGTCAAAGAGGCAAAATGGGCAGGGCCGCTGTCGTTGGTCACTAGAATCATGGATATGCTGCAGAGATCGACAAGCTCCTTAAGGTTGGTCTTGCCGGTAAAATCAATGCACCTCTTATCCTTAACATAATCGCAGATTGCCCTTGCATCCTCCCACTCCTCTTTTGTGCCAGGCATTACAATGAAAACATCCTTCATCTCCATTATCTTCTTAGCAAGCTGCATGAAATTCTGAAGAGGCCACTTCCGTATAGGAAGAAGCTGGCTGGCATTGGGATTCAACAGAACTATCCTGCTTCCTAATTTAATGTTGGGGTTAATCTTCTGCAGCTTTCTTATCAACCTAAGCTTATCCTCTTTTTTGGGCATTATCTTAGCCCTGGCTATCTCATCCTTTTTTATCTCTTTTTTCAGCAAAGGAATATCATTGATGTCTGAATCCAGGGCATAAACCAGGGCCATAAAGTTCTGGCTGATGTGGTAGTGGGGATTATATTCAACCCTGTGTGTCTGGAAATTTCCACGGTATAACCCTTCCATGTCATACCTGTAAAAGCCGGAGATTGACCTTGCTCCGCTGAAAAAGCTTAGGATGCTTGTAAACCTTGAGAATAACTCTAAATCAACAACGGTGTCAATACCTTTAGAGCGCATCCTGAATATGGCAGAGAGGGTATCAATAAAGAACATGAAAATTGATTTGCTTCTTATTGTTATGACATTCTCCTTTGGAATTATGTCAAGCAATCTTATGCTTTTTTCGTTCTCCCTGAAGATCATGAAGTATAGCTGGGCGTTGAACAATTCCCTGGCCTTTTTCATGGCAGAATAGGCTAATATAGTAGAGCCCATCTCAGAAAGCTCGATAAAAAGAATCTTCCTTGGCCTGCATCTCTTTGCCTTTCTTAACCCGAAAAGCCGTTCTACAGAGACAAACATAGATAACAGAAAACAAACAGGAACGCCGATACAGCAATCAACCCAGCGCATAAAATCCACTTTCATTTTATGATCAAGAAATAATTCTTTCTCTCCAGTAATCCATTATGTCCTTAAGTGTCTGCTCAAAAGATATTTCCGGCTTCCAGCCAGTTGCTTTGGTGAATTTTGTGTTGTCTCCAAGCAGGATAGGGACATCAGAAGGACGCATCCTTTCAGGGTCTTTCTCTACCTTAATGTCCACATCAGACAGCTTTAATAACTTATCCAGAACCTCCTGCATTGAATATGCTTTTCCTGAGCAGATGTTGTACCTTTCACCTGCAGTACCTTTCTGCAAAGCAAGGTGATATCCTCTTACCATATCCCTTACATCTGTAAAGTCGCGCTTTGCCTTAAGGTTTCCTACCTTTATGACAGGCTTTTTCTTTCCTTTCTCAACCTCAACGATCTGTTTGGCAAAGTTAGAGCAGATGAAAACCTCTCCTCTTCTTGGGCCCGTATGGTTAAAGCCTCTTGTGACAACTGTCTTTAAGCCGTAGCTTTTAAAATACTGGTATGAGAGCATATCCTGCGCAACCTTGGATACACCATAAGGGCTTAATGGCCTTAATGGGTTTGTCTCTTTTATAGGTATCTCATTGGGCAGCACCATGCCGTATTCCTCAGAAGAGCCGGCAACCTGGATCTTTGGATCAATAGCAGCTTTTCTTACAGCCTCGAACAGGTTAATCGTACCGATAACATTAGTTTTCATGGTATCGGCAGGGGCTGTCCAGGAGGTAGGGACAAAAGACTGGGCTGCCAGATGGTATATCTCCTCAGGCTTGATCTTATTAATAGCATTATAAAAAGAATGGGAATCATTAAGGTCTGCCTCTATTATCTTTAACCTTGATTTTATACCGGATATGTTCTCTGTAGTGCTTCTCCACCTTACAATGCCCCAGACATCATAGCCTTTGCTAAGCAGAAAGTCTGCCAAGTGAGAGCCTACAAAACCTGTAATACCGGTGATAAGAGCTTTCATTTAATTGGCTAAAGAAGGGGGGTTTGTTTTTAAATCTTGTGAATTTGAGAGATAGCTTAAGTGATGTATACCCTATATATTTACTTCATTATTTATCCCTTAATTTTTTTAATTTTTCAGGTTTATCCAAATAATTTTCAGATGAAACTACTCTTTCTCCACTTCTTCTTTCCAGTTCTTCTCTTGCTATCCCTGCTACAGTTCCACCTTCGTTTGAAGCAGTTTTATTTTCATCAAATCCCTGAGCATCCTTTTTTCTTGCAATTTTGATGGTAGAAGCTTCTCCAAGCATTGTAAAAATAAGTTCTAAATCATCCATATGATTCCTTAGATTTTCTCTTTTGAGCCCTTTAAATCTTTTGTATTCGCTTGGAGCTAAACCAAATGTTGCCTTTGAAATCTCAGCTGTAAGAATAGAGTACTCTTTTTTTGATTTCACACCCCTTTTACCCCATTCACCTGTAAGCTCATCCCTTATCGCTATTCCCCTGACCCTTTTCTCAATCCAATCGTCAGAGTATCCCTTTGATTTATACAATTCCCTCATACGTTTCTGCGCTAATTCCGGATTTTCTATCTCCTGTACTCTCTCGTAACCAACCTCTGCAAGCCATCTTTTAAACGGTTCGGCTTTTTTAGATGGAATGGATTGTATAAGCCTAAATGCCCCTTTTATAGATACGCAGTTAAGCCTCTGCTTTCCACCAGAAGTATCTATCAGAAGGGGGGTGGCAATCTGCCCCCATCCTTCAGCAAATCCTTCATCGCGCCTTTTCATGTCCTTTAAATACCCTCTAGGATCCTTTGAATTTGTCAGTACTTCAACTATGTCATAGGCTACAAACCACCATTCATTGTTGTACCATGTTCTCCGAATGCTTTTTCCCTGGAATACAACTAAGGTATTTTTTGAATCCATTGCAATCAAACCCTCTTAATTTTAGCTGATCTTAAACCAATTGAAAGAGGATAATCCTTTTACTGAATAAATACTTTTCTGTGGAAAATCCCTATTCTCTCAGGCATTCCATCTATACAGCTGCCAGGTAGCCTATCATAAATCCCTCTTCCCTTGAATCTATCTCATCATCCTCGCAATAACAGATTACACCCTCTTCTGTGTAGATATCAAACTCTTTTTCATATTGTTCCATTTGAATCACCTCAAATAAATTTTTTCTGAAAAATTTTATATTTTAGTTGTGCGCCATCCCTTTAAAGCAAGAGAAGGCATTTAGCTTCATCTAAACGCTTAACCAGCCGCCACTAAACTGAAGGTCAAAGCTCTGCGCCTTGCTTAATGTTAACCTTTTAACCTGCTGGTAAAACAGGTCCTGTATTGTTTCATTGCTTAAATCAACCATCTGCATCACCTCAAAGATTTTTTTGATAGAAAATAAGGCAGGCATATACTAAGGGGGTGTGTTAGTTCTGCTCCAAAAAAGCCGAAGCCTTCATTGGGTGAAGGTATAGTGGCTTTTTTGGAACAAGCATCTGCCTGCCCTATTCCAACCAAAATGATAAGATGATGTAAGGGGTTGCTGTTTAAATACCCTACGCACACCCGTGGCAAGTGGCAAGTGAAAACATGAAATGCTAAATTTTAGCTCTAGAAGCTTTGAGATGGCAAAATCCCACTTGCCAAAAGGTTGGCAAGTGGAATCAGAAATTAGCTGGAAAAACCGCAATAGTGCGTGTAAGGATTTGTGTTTTTGAGCAAATACTTGGAACCTCCCCACTAGTGCAGAGCTAAAATTTATGTGCCCACCCCGACACATTAGGGTGTGTAGTGTAGAACTAAATAAATGGATACTATTTGGTAAAAAATACTTATCCAATATATTTCAAAAAAATTTACATCAGCCCCTACCCCAACCTCAAAGGAGGGATTATTGGGGGCTGATATATGATGTAAATTTTTAGGAAATCAGACTGGCATTCACCCCCTTACGTAAACGAGGGGATTTCTACCCGTCAGATTTAAATATAATCAGGAATACTTCTATCTTATTATGAAAAGGGTCCATCTGATAATCTCCGGCAGGGTTCAGGGGGTATTTTTCAGGCATACTACAAACATAACAGCAAACAGGCTAGGTCTGAAAGGTTTTGTGAGGAATCTTCCGGATGGGAACGTTGAGGTTGTGGCAGAAGGCAGTGAGGAGAGGCTAAAGGAACTTGTAGAATTCTGTAGACACGGGCCGGAAGGCGCTCAGGTGGATAATGTAGAAACGGAATATCAAGAGCCAAAGAAGGGGTTTGAAACTTTCTCGATAAGGTTCTAAAAATCGCTCAGCTTCTTAACCTTCAGATATTTGACAATAGTAGTTGTCCCCTCTGCACCGCCTTCTTTTTTCTCCAGGCCTACAAACCTGTCCTTTGCCAGCTTATTTACGTTCCTGAAAAAGCTCCTGTAAGACATGGTGCCTTCTTTTTCCTTGTAGATCTTAAACAGGTCGCCCATCCTAACGCCGCTGTTCTTTTTTATTATGTTGAGGATAAACTTAGGGTCTTCCCCTAAGCTGTCTGAACTCTCAAGGTTATATTCATCAAGCTTGTCCAAAGCAGACTTGGCATCTTCCAGGATTACCTTTCTCCTGGACCTGCTCTCTGCATTCAGGCCTGCATTCCTCAACATGCTCAGGCCTGCCCTTATATCCTCTATGTCAACTGTCTTCTTCAGGATAAGGCTGAATGCATCTTCCTCAAGTACATCAGGAGCAAAGGCGTAACTTATCCTCTGCCTCAATATGCCTTCTGTCTCCTTATAGCTGTACGGCCTGAACTCCATCTGGTCGATCATAAGCCTGGACCTTATCCTCTCCTCAAGGTTATTAAGCCAGTCCTTGTAGTTTGTTATCAAGAAAACAGACTTCCTGTAAACACCCTCCAGTATCGAGTAAAGAAAATCAAAGTCCTCTACCTTGTCTATCTCATCGAAAACAAAAACACAGGATTTCCTGTTCAGGATATCTTTTATGATCCTAAAAAGCTCATCACCCTTCTTATTCTGGGTCAGCCTGTACCCTAGTAAGGCGCACAACTCAAGATAAACCTTAAAGGAGGTGTTCTTATGCCAGCAGTTTATATAAAGGGGGATAATGTCCTCTGTTGTCTCTTCCAGCTCATCAATAAGCTGGCTGCATGCCAGGGTCTTGCCAATGCCGGGAATGCCGTAGATAAAAAGGTTCTTCCCGTTCCTTTCATTGAACAGGGGCTTGATGCAGCCTGCCATATAGCGCTGCTGCTCTTCCCTGTATTTCATAGGCTTGGGCTGGAAAGCAAAATCAAGAGCCTGCTCATTCTTAAACAGGGACTCTTCAGAACTTAGCATATCTTCAAACAGCGGCATTTTTTCTTATGGATGTAACTTAGGGGTGTTTTTAAAATTTTTGGAAAATTAGTAGCGGACTAAAGTAAGTTATAATAAATAGCCGCTACTAAATAGAGAAAGACAAACAAATTATAACCTATTTTTGTCTTTCTCTAAATAGAAATCTGAGAACCTACATTTATAAAAAGGCCTTTAAACAAGAAATGGAGGATTGTTAATGATTTGTTTATCCCTATTCCATAAACTATTTATACCCCCTTTGAATTGTTAATCTAGGGTAGTTTTGATGGCAAATATCATACTTGTTGATCCGGAGGGATTAATCAAAGGACTTAATAACGGGCTTGCTTATCTTGGAGCAAGTCTTGCTGAAAATAAGCATAAAATTGATGTAATTGATTTAAATAACAATCCGCATGCTAAGATAGCATCTTTTGTAGGATTAATTGAAAAAGCTGATTATGCGGGGATTTCTATAACAACTTCAACATATGAGCCTGCTATGAAAGCAGCGAGGGAAATAAAAAGTATAAATACGGGTATAAAGATAGTCTGCGGAGGGGCACACCCTACAATAGACGGATTGAATCTTATGAAGGAAAATCCTGCTGTGGACTACTGCATACTTGGAGAGGGCGAGGATGCTTTCATTTCTCTTGTGGGTCCTGATAATCCCCGAAAGATAAAAGGCCTGATATACAGGGAAAAAAATGAAATCCATATAAACCCCGGCTTTAATATTATAGAAAATCTGGACAGGCTTCCTTTGCCGGATTACTCGCTTTTTGATAAAAAGGTTGATTCTTACCCTTTAATCACAAGCAGAGGATGCCCGTACCTCTGCACTTATTGTTCTGTCGGCAGGGTTAGCGGAAGGAAGTGGAGATCCAGGAGCCCTGAGTCTGTTATAGATGAGCTGAAAGAAGCAAAAAGGACATACGGGATAACATCCTTTAAGATAGTGGATGACAATTTCACCCTAAATATGGAAAGGGCCAAGGAGATATGCCGGCTGTTCCTGAAAGAAAAGCTTAATCTTAAATGGTCCTGCCCTAACGGAATACGCGCCGACAGGATAGATGAGGAACTGATTAAGCTTATGAAAAAATCCGGCTGTTACCTGATAAACCTGGGCATTGAATCCGGCGTGGAAAGCATATTCAACACTATAGAGAAAGGTGAGAAGCTACAGACTATCATTTGGGCTGTTAAGCTTATAAAGAAATATAAAATAAGAATAGATGGAGGGTTTATAATCGGCCTTAAGGACAGCACCTATAAGCTGGATAGGCAGTCGCTTAAATTCTCAAGAAGTTTGGGGTTAGACAGTGCAAGGTGGACAGTATTTGTTCCTTACCCAAAAACGAAGATGTATGATGACCTTATAAAGGACAAAAGCATCAGGTTCCTGAGGGATTGGAAAGAGGGTTTTCATTTTGGGGATGACATAAAGATAGTTTTTGAGAGCAGGAAATACCCTGCTGAGAAGAAACTGGAGATGTATTATCTGGCTAACCTTAAGTCCCATAACTATGGGATGCTCTCTACAGGGGGCAGTTTCATGGAAAGATTCTTCCGGCTTGTCAGGATAATAATGAAGTATGATTCTTTATATCTGCCTTACCATATATTCCAGTCCTTTATTTCATTTTATACATTCAGGATAAAAAATGGATAATCTGGTTATCTTAGATTCGGAAAAAAGGAAAATTCCTTCTTCAGGAGCTTTTCTGGCGAGGGTCTACGAATATATTGAGGAAAAATACCTACAGATAAATTATAATTATTTTTTAATCCCTAAGCTGAAGAAATATACCTCTAAAGGAAATACCAAAATTGTATGTATGGATAAGGAGATGGAGGCTTTATTGTTGCGGAATAAGGTGCCTTTTACCCCAGCAGCCAATTATGTCAGGAAAGGGGAATATAGAACCTTTAGGGATAAAGCAATGAAATTTACAGGCGATCTTCCCAGTATAGTTCCAGAGATTGATGCCCTTTTTAAGGGAGTATCATTATGGAAGATTAATAAATTGATTATTTATGAGTCCATTCTACTGCCTTTGATATCCAGAATTGAGATGACCTATAAAATAATCAATAGGGAACAACCCAAAAATCTTTTAGTATTTAACTCTTTATCCATGAATGGAGTTATTCAAAAGGAATTTGGCTCTGATGTAGGGCTGGTAAATGAGGCGAGTATCCTGTCCAGCATTAATAAGTTCTTTATTGGACTTTTGACCCCATTTATACTTAAGATTATGTCTTTTTCTTTTATGAGCTCTATCAAAAATGCAAAAAATAAGCCCGAACCTAAAAGGGCAAGAAAAATTGTTTTCTTTGACAAGGAAAGGGCTTTTAGGCTTTCTTTACCCTTTTTGGGAAAAGTCAGGGGGGATATAACAGTGTTGCAATATGAGATATATAAGGATAGATACAACCAGAAATCTAAGGGGGGAAATAAGAAAGAAGAGGAATTCTTTTTTGATTCGCTTTGGGACTATGCAGATGTAAATTCCAAGGAGGAATTAATATCATTCAAAAAGGAGATGATCAAAAAATTAAGAAAAATTAAGAAAAATAAGGTCTTTAGGAAAAAATTGACATATAAAAATATTAGGTTGTTCCATTCTATGGAGGACATTCTTGATTACCTTTTTATTGTAAGCTATCTAAAAGACGTGTTTACTTATCTGTGTTTAGATAATTTTTTTATCCTAAGAAAACCTAAATTAATAATACATATGGGGGAGGGGCCAAAAGAACATAAAATTATTGTTGACTTTTCTAAAAAATATGGTATCAAAACATTATTTGTTATGCATGGTTCTTTTGGGATTGATTATTCCGTTTACAGCCTTAAATCAGATAAGATTGTAGTATATGGTAAGCATTATAAGGATTTACTGATTAGGATGAAAACTGAAGGAAACAAGATTGTTGTAGAAGGGAATCCTTCTTGGGATTATCTTGCAAAGAAAAGGTTTGATAAGGAAAAAATAATGTCAGAACTGAAGATACCGGGAGGTAAGAAGATAGTCCTATTGGCCACAGTACATATCCCGATAGACTTAAGAGATGGGCTTGCTTATTCTGCTGTGAGATCTATGGCCAGATTGAAGGATTATTTCCTGATAATCAAGCTGCATCCGGAAGAGAAACCTGATTTTTACAGGGAATTGTTAAGGAAATATAACCTGGAAGCGAAAATTATTAGTGATATAAACTTATTGCATCCGCTTATCTCAATATCTGACCTTGTCATAATCTCAAACTCAACAGTCGGACTAGAGGCTTTGATATTAGACAAGCCTTTGATCGATGTAAACCTTACGCCTAATGATTATTACCAGGACTATGTAGTAAGTAAAGTTGCCCTGGGGGTGAGGGATGAGAAGTATATGCTTCCTGCAATAAGGTCTGTTTTGGAGGATAAGAAGGTGAGGGCAGGGCTAAAAAGGAACAGGAAAAGGTATCTTTATGAGCATGCATATAAGATGGACGGAAGGGCTTCTGAGAGGGTTTTAAAGGTTATAAGAACTATGGCTTAAGAGCCAATAGGGAAAAAAGATTATTAATTCATAAAGCTTTTTAAATGAATTTAATTCACTAATATCAGGATAAAATGAAGGTTGTTATATTAGCTGGAGGGTTTGGAACAAGGCTGTCTGAGGAGACACAGACTATCCCAAAGCCGATGGTAGAGGTAGGAGGAAAGCCTATCTTGTGGCATATAATGAAGGTCTATTCGCATTACGGGTTTAATGATTTCATCATATGCCTGGGCTATAAGGGGTATGTGATAAAGGAGTATTTTAGGAATTATTTTACCCATAACAGCGATATCACTGTTTCCCTGAAGGATAACAAACTTGAGTTCCATAATAATCCAAGCGAGAACTGGAAGGTTACTCTTGTGGATACCGGATTGAGCACCTCTACAGGAGGAAGGATAAAGAGGGTTAAGGAATTCATAGGGGATGAGGATTTTATGCTTACCTACGGCGATGGTGTTGCAAATATAGACATCAACAAGCTGGTAAGCTTCCATAAGCAGCATAATAAGCTGGCTACTGTGACAGCTGTGAAGCCAGAAAAGAGATTTGGGGTCTTGAAGATCAAGGATAATGTTGTGGAATATTTCGGGGAGAAGATGGATGCGCATGATTCCTGGATAAACGGGGGCTTTTTTGTATTGTCCCCTAAGGTTATCGATTATATAGAGGGGGACGATACTCTCTGGGAGAGGGAGCCGCTGGAGAGATTGGCAGAGGAAAGGCAGCTGATGGCTTACTACCATGATGATTTCTGGAAGCCGATGGACAAGTTAAGCGACAAGAACATGCTGGAGAGGATGTGGGGTTCAGGAAAGCCTTTGTGGAGAGTATGGGATGAAAAATAAAACTGTACTTATGACAGGAGCTACAGGATTTTTAGGAAGCCATCTTTTAAGGTCTTTATTGGATAAGGGATATGATGTTATTATCTTAAAGAGGTCTTTTTCTGATACCTGGAGGATAGATGACCTGCTTGACAAGGCAAGGTGTTATGACCTGGATAAGCTGAAACCAGACGGCCTGCCACGGATATATAAAGATAATAAAGTGGATTCTGTTGTCCACACAGCAACATGCTATGGGAGGAATGATGAGCAGATAAGCGAGATCGTGAAGTCAAACCTGCTACTTCCTTTAAGGCTGCTGGAGCTCTGTGCTGATCTTGGGGCAAGAACGTTCGTCAATGCTGATACTTTCTTTAATACAGGGATGGAACTGCCGAAAAACATGAATTATTATGTGTTGTCAAAGAAACATTTTCTGGAATATGCAAAAAGGATCTTAGAGAAAAATAAGCTTAGGTTTGCCAATATGATCCTAGGGCATATGTACGGCCCGAAGGATAACCCTTCCAAATTTATACCCTCTGTCATAAAAAGCATGCTTTATGAGAAGGAGGTTAAGCTGACAAAGGGAGAACAAAAAAGGGATTTTGTCTATGTTGAGGATGTGGCTTCTGCTTTTGCCTTGGTGCTTGAGAAAGCGGATGAGATTAAAGACAGATATGCTGATATTGAGGTAGGAAGCGGGAAGGGCATCATGCTTAAGGAGCTTCTGCTGCAGATCAAGGAGGAGTGCAGAACTGAATGCAGGTTAAACTTTGGGGCGCTGCCCTACAGGAAGAACGAGGCTGATGAAGCAGGGGCTGATACTGCTCTGCTTAGGAAGCTCGGATGGAAGCCTGAATATTCGATGGAGGAAGGCATTGCGAAGACGGTCGCCTATTGCAGGGATGCCTTTAAGCCTTAGGATGAGCAGGAACAGGATCTTTGAGGAGGATATGGAATATATATTCACTAACCTTAGCGAGAGGGATAAGCTTTCAGGCTCCAGGATATTAATCACCGGCTGCGCAGGTTTTTTGGGCTACTATTTCATGAATTTTTTTACAAGGTATTCCGACAAGCTCGGGATCAAGGAGGTAATAGGGCTTGATAATTTTATCCTGAAAAAGCCGAAATGGGTCGACCAGCTGGTTAAGGATAATGATCGTGTTAAGATACATCATTTTGACATAATCAGGGATGACCTGAGTGAGATAAAAGGTGATGCTGACTATGTTATACACATGGCATCGATAGCATCCCCGCATTTTTACAGGAAGTACCCTATAGAGACACTGGATGCTAATGTTTTTGGGCTTAAGAGGCTGCTTGAGAGGTATAAGGATTCCGGGATAAAGGGGTTTCTTTTCTTTTCAAGCAGCGAGGTGTACGGCGACCCTTATCCTGAGTTTATCCCTACAGATGAGGAATACAGGGGCAATGTCGCTACAATAGGGCCAAGGGCATGCTATGACGAGGGAAAAAGGGTCTGCGAGACGATGTGCTATCTTTATGCAAAGAAGCATGACATGCCTGTTGTTTTTGTAAGGCCGTTCAATAATTACGGGCCCGGCATGAGCCCAAGTGACAGGAGGGTCCCTGCTGACTTTGCGAAAGCTATCCTTGATAACAGGGACATAGAGATTTATTCAGACGGCAGGCCTACAAGGACCTTTTGTTATGTCTCTGACGCGGTCTTGGGGTATCTGAAGGCGCTGCTGTATGGAAAATTCGGGTATTTTAATATAGGGATAGACGGACCAGAGATATCAGTGGGCGAGCTGGCTGAAACCTATAAAAAATGCGGGAAACTGGTCTTTGGATACAGCGGGGAGATATCCTATAAGTCTTCACAGGAGAAGGAATACCTTACTGACAACCCCAACAGAAGGTGCCCTAAGATAGAGAAAGCCAAGAGGATGCTCGGTTATGATCCCAGGATTAAGGTCGAGGAGGGTGTGAGGAGGTTTTTGGAGTATCTTAAGGGAGAGAGAGCATTAAGTTCCCATGTTAATAATCATGGGGGTAAAGAAAGATGATAACTGTAATCGGCCTTGGCTTTGTAGGGCTTACAACAGCCTTGGGATTCAGCGAGAAGGGGTTTAAGGTCTATGGCTATGATATTGACAATAATAAGGCAGGCAGGCTTAGAAGGGGAGAGGTCTTTTTTCATGAGCCACATCTCGAAGGGATGCTGAAGAGGAACCTTAATAATACTTTTTTTATTGCTGATGACCTTAAGGATGCTATAAGGGATTCTAAAGCGGTTTTTTTCTGTGTAGGAACGCCGAGCAAGGCTGATGGAAGCTGTGACACTGATTATCTGCTCAAGGCAATAGGGGGCACATTGGTGCATGTCGATTCCTTTAAGGTGTTTGTTGTGAAGTCTACTGTCCCTCCAACAACAACCGCGGAACAGATCAAGAGATCTATTGAAGAAAAGGGATATATTATAGGGAAGGATGTAGGGCTTGCCAACAATCCGGAGTTTCTTAGGGAAGGGCATTCATGGGAGGATTTTATCAATCCTGACAGGATAGTTTTAGGGGTAGAGGATGGTAAGAGCGCTGAGGTTCTGGAAGAGATATATAAACCTTTCAATTGCCCTATCCATAAGGTCTCCTATAATACAGGGGAGTTTGTCAAGTACCTTTCCAATACCCTTCTTGCTACACTGATAAGCTTTTCAAATGACATGTCAATGGCGGCCTATAAGATCGGAGGAATCGACATATCCAATGCATTTAAGATACTGCACCAGGATAAGAGGTTTAGCGGCAATCCTGCCAATATCTCCAGCTATGTCTATCCAGGATGCGGTTTTGGCGGGTACTGCCTTCCAAAGGATACAAGCGCGATATGCTCATTATCCGCTAAAAAGGGGCATGAGGTGAGGATACTGGAGAGCGCTCTTTGGATAAACAGGAGGATAAGGGGGTTTCTTATCGGGCAGATCAGGAAAGGGATAGGGAAAAATGAAACTATAGGGGTGTTGGGGCTTTCCTTTAAGCCGGATTCTGATGATGTGAGGGATTCGCCTGCAAAAGAGATAATACCTATGCTTGAGCCTATTACAGAGAACAGGATAATCGCCTATGACCCTCTTGCAATGGAGCCGTTTAAATCCTCATACGGCCTTGATATAGAATATGCAGCAGGCTTTGAAGAGCTTGTTGAAAGATCCGACCATATCATAATCTTAACCGCATGGAAGGAGTTTAAGGATAAGAAGAAGCTTTTTAAAGGAAAAAAGGTTTATGATTTCAGGTACTGTCTTTAGGATGAAAATGAGCGAGAAAACAAAGAAGGAAATCCTGGACTTAGTCGAGAGATATCATGGGCAGACAAGGAAGGAACTGCCTCCTGATAAGGTCCCTGTTTCCGGGAAGGTGTATGATGCAGAGGAGCTTAAGAACCTCGTAGAGGCGTCACTTGAGGGATGGTGGACCGAGGGAAGGTTCAATTCTCTCTTTGAGAAAAAATTAAGGGATCTTCTTGGAATAAAGCATGTCTTAACAACGAATTCAGGGTCGTCAGCATTGCTTATAGCATTAAGCACATTGTCTTCTAAGAAGCTGGGAGAGAGAAGGATAAAGGCTGGTGATGAGGTCATAACCGCAGCAGCGGCTTTCCCCACTACTGTCAACCCTATAATACAGGTAGATGCTGTTCCTGTCTTTGTTGATGTTGAGCTTGGGAATTATAATGTCCGGGCAGAAGATATAGAAAGCGCAATAACCCCAAAGACAAAGGCAATTGTACTTGCACATACGCTTGGGAACCCTTTTGAGCTGGGTAAGGTAAAGAGGATATGCGAGGAGAATAAATTATGGCTTGTTGAGGATAACTGCGATGCGCTTGGCTCGAAGTATGACGGAAGGTATACCGGGACCTTCGGGGATATGGCTTCGCTCAGCTTTTATCCAGCCCACCATATTACAACAGCAGAAGGGGGGGCTTTGCTTACAAACAGCCCTGAGCTTTATAAGATCGCAAGGTCTGTAAGGGACTGGGGAAGGGACTGCTCGTGCCCTACAGGAAAGGATGATACCTGCGGAAAAAGGTTCTCGTGGAAGCTTGGAGACCTTCCTTACGGCTATGACCATAAATACACATATTCTGAGATAGGCTATAACCTGAAGATGACAGACATACAGGCGGCTATAGGGGTTGCACAGATGGATAAGCTTGAGGGGTTTACAAAAAAAAGAAGAGAGAACTATGATTATCTTTACGAAAAAATGAAGGAGTTCAGCGATCATTTTATACTGCCTGAGGAAACAGGGAATTCTGAGCCGTCGTGGTTCGGGTTTATCCTTACGATAAGGGATGAAAGGATCGACAGGAAGGACCTTATGGAATACCTTAATGCCAACGGCATCGGGACAAGGCTGTTGTTCTGCGGCAATATCATAAGGCAGCCGTCTTTTAAGGATAATGATGTCCTGTACAGGAAGGCAGGAAAACTTGAGAATACAGACATTATCATGAACAGATCATTCTGGATAGGCGTCTATCATGGCTTAGGTAGAGAACAGCTGGATCATGCCTGCCAGAAATTAAGGGATTATATCAAGCTTCATCCATAAAATCTTTCGGGGTTGCCATCGGCTCGCTCGGAGCCTGTCATTCCTTTAAAAGTGGCCCCTCCCCGTAAGGGACAGCTAGAAGCCAAAATTTTGTTCCACAAAATTTAACTGACCCCCTCCACTAAGGATGTGTTGGGGAATGCATCGCTCACAGAATGATGGCAACCTTCATTTTATGAATGAAGCTACTATATCAAAAAAATTGAAAACAGGTCAGGCGGAAATGGGCAGGAAAAGAATAGTGCTAATTAATGTATATTATCCTGAATCAGGCTACGGTGATAAGCTGAATTATCCTCCTCTTGGGGTGGGGTATTTTTCTGAATACCTTGATGAGAAAGGCGTCGACCATGATGTTATTGATATGGGGCTGGGGTATTCTTCAGAGGATGTTTTAAGTAAGATAAGCAGCCTTAAACCCGGATTTGTAGGGGTATCCATCAATTCACTTTTTCTGGACAAGACTGACAGCCTGATAAGAAAGATAAAATCTGCCTTTCCTGATGCTAAGGTGGTTGTCGGAGGGCCGCATGTTACAACA